>NZ_NGFP01000169.1 GCF_002149035.1 Streptosporangium minutum | reverse complement strand
AGCAGGCACAGGGGCGGGGTCCGTGCCGGTCCCGTCGTCGACCGAGATGATCGGCCTGCCGACGTCCACGGTCTCGCCCTCGTCGGCCATCAGGGCCGCCACCACGCCCTCGAACGGGCAGGGCAGCTCGACGACGGCCTTGGCGGTCTCGATCTCCACGATGATCTGGTTGACCTTGACGGGGTCGCCGGCCTTCACGTGCCAGCGGACGATCTCCGCCTCGGTCAGGCCTTCACCCACGTCGGGGAGCTTGAACTGCTTCATCGTCTCCTCCCCTCTCAGAACGCGAACGCGCGGTCGACGGCGTCGAGGACCCGGTCCAGGTCGGGCAGGTAGTGATCCTCCAGCCTGGAGGGCGGGTAGGGGGTGGACGGCCCGCCGACGCGCAGCACGGGCGCCTCCAGGTTGTAGAAGCAGGTCTCGGTGACGCGGGCGGCCACCTCGGCGCCGAAGCCGTTATAGACCGGCGCCTCGTGCACCACGATGCAGCGTCCGGTCTTGCGGACCGACTCGGTGACCCGCGCGACGTCCAGCGGGTTGAGCGAACGCAGGTCCACCACCTCCAGGGAGCGGCCGTCCTCCTCGGCCGCGGCCGCCGCCTCCAGGCAGGTCTTGACCATCGGCCCGTACGCCAGCACGGTGAGGTCCGTGCCCTGCCGTACCACCTGGGCCTGGTCGAAGGGCGGCCAGCCGGCGGGCTCGGCGGAGGTGTCCACCTCGGCCTTCTCCCAGTAGCGCCGCTTGGGCTCGAAGAAGACCACGGGGTCGTCGCACCGGATCGCCTGCTGGATCATCGTGTAGGCGTCCGCGGGGTTGGAGCAGGCCACCACCCGCAGGCCCGAGGTGTGGGTGAAGTAGGCCTCGGGCGACTCGCTGTGGTGCTCCACGGCGCCGATCCCGCCGCCGCACGGGATCCGCACCACGACCGGCAGCCGTACCTTCCCCAGCGACCGCAGCGGCATCTTGGCGAGCTGCGTGATGATCTGGTCGGCGGCGGGGAAGACGAACCCGTCGAACTGGATCTCGCAGACCGGGCGGTACCCCCGGAGCGCGAGCCCGATCGCCGTGCCGATGATGCCCGACTCGGCCAGCGGCGTGTCGATGACCCGCTGCTCGCCGAAGTCCTTCTGCAGCCCGTCGGTGACGCGGAACACGCCACCCAGCTTGCCCACGTCCTCGCCCATGATGAGGACCTTGGGGTCGTCCTCCATGGCCTTGCGCATGCCCTCGTTGAGCGCCTTCGCCAGCGTGAGAGTGCTCATCCCTCGAACCCCTCCAGGTAGGCCGCGAACTGGGCGCGCTCCTCGTCCATCAGCCGGTGCGGCTCCGCGTAGACGTGGTCGAAAATGGCCAGCGGCTCGGGATCGGGCAGCGCGAGACAGCGTTTGCGCACGTCCCGGCCCAGATCGTCGGCCTCGGCGTCGATCGCGTCGAAGAACTCCTGGTCGGCGAGCTGGTTTTTGAACATGTAGGCGCGGACCCGCTCGATGGGGTCCTTGAGCTTCCACGCCTCCAGCTCCCCGGCCACCCGGTAACGGGTCGGGTCGTCGGAGGTGGTGTGCGCGCCCATCCGGTAGGTGAAGGCCTCGATCAGCATCGGCCCCTGCCCGGACCTGGCGTCGGCGAGCGCCTTGCGGGTGACGGCGAGGCAGGCGAAGACGTCGTTGCCGTCGACCCGGACGCCGGGGAAGCCGAACCCGCTCGCCCGGCGGTACAGCGGGATGCGGGACTGCTTCTCCAGCGGCTCGGAGATGGCCCACTGGTTGTTCTGGCAGAAGAACACCACAGGCGCGTTGAACACCGACGCCCAGATGAACGACTCGTTCACATCTCCCTGGGAGGTGGCGCCGTCACCGAAGTAGACGATCGTGGCGGCCTCGGCGCTGTCGCGCTGCACGCCCATGGCGTAGCCGACCGCGTGCAGGGTCTGGCTGCCGATCACGATCGTGTACAGGTGGAAGTTGTGCTCGGCCGGGTCCCAGCCGCCGTGGTTGACGCCGCGGAACAGGCCGAGCAGGTTCACCGGGTCGACGCCCCGGCACCAGGCCACGCCGTGCTCGCGGTAGGTCGGGAAGGCCATGTCCGTCTCGGCCAACGCCCGGCCCGAGCCGATCTGCGCGGCCTCCTGGCCGAGCAGGGACGCCCAGATGCCCAGCTCGCCCTGGCGCTGCAGGGCCACGGCCTCCAGATCGACGCGGCGGACCAGGACCAGGTCCCGGTAGAGGCCGCGGATCTCCTCGGGTGTCAGATCGATGTCGTAGTCGGGATGCTCGACCCGTTCCCCTTCGGGGGTCAGCAACTGGACGAGCTCCGGGGGTGCTTCCGCACCATGAGGGGCGTCGGCTGTCACGTGCCGCTCCTGTGTGCTCGGGGCCGTCTGGATGGGTTCGCCATCACCGTGCGGCCGGTTAGCGACGCATCCGACCCGTCTGGTGGTGGTTCGTATGCGTTTGTGGACATCGTGGCAGAGGTCACATACCTGTGCGCAAGCCCTGCCTCGGCATCCATACGCTCCCCGTTCCCGCTGAACCCCTCTTTACCCTCGCATCTTTACCCTCGCACGGGGCGCGCCCGGACCCGGCGACGAACTGCCGGAGAAGCCCGTTACGCTTGAGGCGCCGAACCGTCCCCGCTGCAACCAGGAGGAACACCGTGGCGCGCGTCATCGTCGACGTCATGCTGAAGCCCGAGATTCTTGACGCGCAGGGCCAGGCCATCGCCCGCGCGCTGCCGCGGCTCGGCTTCTCCGGTGTCTCGGCTGTACGGCAGGGCAAGCGGTTCGTGGTGGACCTCGAAGGTCCCGCCGACGAGACCGCGCTCTCCGACGTCCGCAAGATGGCCGAGACCCTGCTGGCCAACACCGTGATCGAGGACTACACGGTCACCGTGGAGTCGTAGATCGTCCTATATCGCGTGGAGAGTTTCCTTACGTCCGGGTAAATCACACTCCGGATATGCCCTAATCCCACAGCTTGACCAACAGTAAATAACATTAAGGTTATTTTGCGGTTAGCCCGGATTCTGGGGGGAAACCTTGACAGGGTGACGTCTGGCCCCGGGAGGGATCCGGTGGATATCGAGTTCTCGTTGGCTCTGCCGAGAGAGGCCATCGGCATTCCCATGGTCCGCAGAGCCCTGGGCGACTCGCTGCGTTCGCTCGGCGTCACCGAGAACTGCGTGTCCGACATCCTGCTCGCCGTCACCGAGGCGTGCGCCAACGCCGTACGCCACGGTGGTCCCGCCAACCGCTACGAGGTCGAGGCCGCGATCGGCCACGGCCGCTGCGACGTCCGCATCATCGACAGGGGCCACGGCCTCCTGTGCGTGCCCGAGCACTATCCTCCGGCGGACACCGAGAACGGCCGGGGGATTCTCATCATGCAGGCCGTGGTGGACGAGATCTCCTTCGACATCACCCCCGGCCGGGGCACCACCGTGCATCTGCGCAAGCATCTCGACTGGGACGAGGACGCCGCCTTCCTCCGCCGCCGGATGCTCGCCACCGTATGACCTCCGGCCGCCACCGGATGCCCACCGCCGTACAAACCTCGCGCCGCCACCGGATGCCCGCCGCCGTATGACCTCCGGCCGCCGCCGGAGGCTCGCCGCCGCGTGCGCCTCCGGATGAACCTCCGCGCCGCCGCCGTTGTGCGATCCTCCACGTCACGGACCGGTTCCACGGCGGTGAGCTGTGCGATCGGACGACTCCGCGTGTGACCTCCCGGCCAGGAGCGGATAGCCTGGGCGCACCGCCGCAGACCGTCGTCCGATGTGTGAGACGTCGGCGCGGTGCTCGTTTGTGGAGGGGAACGCTGTCATGAGTGCTGCCCGCGTGGGCGTCGTCACTTTTCCCGGAACTCTTGACGATCAGGACGCGGCCCGCGCCGTGCGCCACGCAGGCGGCGAAGCCGTCCCGCTGTGGCACGCGGATCCCGATCTCAAGGGGGTGGACGCGGTCTTCCTGCCAGGCGGGTTCTCCTACGGGGACTACCTGCGGTGCGGGGCGATCTCCAGGTTCGCCCCGCTGATGGAGGAGCTGATCCCCGCCGCCAGGGCCGGACTCCCCGTCCTGGGCACCTGCAACGGCTTCCAGATCCTCTGTGAGGCCCACCTGCTGCCCGGCGCGCTGATGCGCAACGCCGGACTGCACTACATCTGCCGCGACCAGGGCGTCCGGGTGGAGAACACCGCCACCCCGTGGACGTCGGACTTCACCGAGGGCCAGGAGATCGTGCTGCCGGTCAAGCACGGTGAGGGCCGCTACGTCGCCGACGAGGCGACCCTGAGCGCGCTGGAGGGCAACGGCCACGTCGTCTTCCGCTACGTCGGAGGCAACCCCAACGGCTCCCTGAACGACATCGCCGGCATCCGCAACGAGGCCGGCAACATCGTCGGTCTCATGCCGCACCCCGAGCACGCGGTCGAGGACCTCACCGGCGCGCCGAGCACGGACGGCCGCGGATTCTTCTCCTCCATCCTGAAGAAGCTGGTGAACCTGTGAGCGAGCGAGCCGACAAGCGCGGCGGCCAGGAGCCCGACGCGCATCTGGACACCGTCAAGCGGGCCGAGGACACCCCCGCCGAGCGCCAGCCGTACGCCGAGCTGGGCATGAAGACCGACGAGTACGACCGGGTCCGCGACATCCTCGGCCGCCGGCCGACGAGCTCCGAGCTGGCCATCTACAGCGTCATGTGGAGCGAGCACTGCTCCTACAAGTCCTCCAAGGTGCACCTGCGCCAGTTCGGCACCAAGGCCCCCGAGTCCGACGCCCTGCTCGTCGGCATGGGCGAGAACGCCGGCGTCGTGGACATCGGCGACGGCTGGGCCGCCACCTTCAAGATCGAGTCGCACAACCACCCGTCCTACGTCGAGCCGCACCAGGGCGCGGCGACCGGTGTCGGGGGCATCGTCCGCGACATCATGTCGATGGGCGCGCGGCCGATCGCGGTGATGGACGCGCTCCGGTTCGGCGCGGCGGACGCCCACGACACCCGGCGGGTGCTGCCCGGCGTGGTCGAGGGCATCAGCCACTACGGCAACTGCCTGGGCCTGCCCAACGTCGGCGGCGAGGTCGTCTTCGACCCCTGCTACATCGGCAACCCGCTGGTCAACGCGCTCTGCGTGGGCCTGCTCCGCAAGGACCAGATCAAGCTGGCGACCGCCCCCGGGCCCGGCAACAAGGTCGTGCTGTTCGGCGCGCTGACCGGCCCCGACGGCATCGGCGGCGCCTCCGTCCTGGCCTCGGCCACCTTCGAGGACGAGTCGCACGCCAAGCGCCCCAGCGTCCAGGTGGGCGACCCGTTCATGGAGAAGCTGCTGATCGAGTGCTGCCTGGAGCTGTACCAGGCCGACGTGGTCGTCGGCATCCAGGACCTCGGCGCGGCCGGCGTCTCCTGCGCGACGACCGAGCTCGCGGCCAAGGGCACCGGCGGCATGGACGTCCGGCTGGACCTGGTCCCGCTGCGCGACCCCTCGCTGCGGCCCGAAGAGATCCTGATGAGCGAGTCGCAGGAACGCATGATGGCCGTCGTCACGCCCGACGACATCGATGCCTTCATGGCGATCTGCACCAAGTGGGACATCCCGGCGACCGTGATCGGTGAGGTCACCGACTCCGGCCGCCTGGTGATGACCTGGTACGGCGAGACCATCGTGGACATCCCGCCGGGCACCGCGGCCGACGACGGCCCGGTCTACGAACGGCCGTTCCACGAGCCGGCCGGCCAGGTGGCGCTCAACGCCGACGACCCGGCGCGGCTGGCCCGCCCCGACGACCTCCGGGCGACGCTGCTGGAGCTCCTCGGCTCGCCGAACCTGGCGTCCAAGGAGTGGGTGACCTCCCAGTACGACCGCTACGTCCGCGGCAACACCGTGCTCGCCCAGCCCGCCGACGCCGGCGTGCTGCGGATCAGCGAGGTCATGCCGGGCGCCGAGGAGACGACCCGGGGCATCGCGCTGTCCACGGACGGCAACGGCCGCTACGCCCGGCTCGACCCGTACGCGGGCGCGCAGCTCGCGCTGGCCGAGGCCTACCGGAACGTGGCGGTGACCGGCGCCAAGCCGCTCGCGGTGACCGACTGCCTCAACTTCGGCTCCCCCGAGGACCCCGAGGTCATGTGGCAGTTCGCCGAGGCCACGCGTGGCCTGGCCGACGCCTGCAAGGCCCTGGGCGTCCCGGTGACCGGCGGGAACGTCTCCTTCTACAACCAGACGGGATCGACCCCGATCCACCCGACCCCGGTCGTGGGCGTGCTGGGCGTGATCGACGACGTGGCCAAGCGGGTCCGCAGCGGCTTCACCGGCCCCGACGAGAAGATCATCCTGCTCGGGGACACCGAGGAGGAGTTCGGCGGCTCCGAATGGGCCCACGTGGCCCACGGCCACCTCGGCGGCCTGCCGCCCCAGGCCGATCTGGAGGCCGAGCGGGCCCTGGGGCTCGTCCTGACCGAGGCCGCCTCCCGCGGCCTGCTGACCGGCTCCCACGACCTGTCCGACGGCGGCCTGGCCATCGCCCTGGCCGAGGCCTGCCTCGCCCAGGGGGTCGGCTGCACGGTCTCCCTCACGGGCGAGGACGCGTTCGTCGACCTGTTCAGCGAGTCGTCGGCCCGCGCGCTGGTGACCGTGGCACCGGAGTCCTTCGAGGCCTTCGCCGAGCTCTGCGCCGCCCACGAGGTCCCCTGCTACGGCCTGGGCACCACCGGCGGCACGTCCCTGACGGTGGAGGGCGTCCTGGACGTCCCGGTCACCGAGCTCCGGGAGACCCACACGGCCACCCTGCCGGGCATCTTCGGCTGATCGCTTCCGGCACACGGAAGGGGTACGGCTCACGCGAGCCGTACCCCTTCTCGCCGGTCACGGGCGGCCCGGTCGCCCGGACCGCCCTCCGGCCGGCGGAAGACCTCCCGTACAGCCGCCCAGGAACTCTTCCGCCGACATCGCGCTCAGTGCGGGATCAGGCGGACGCGCAGATCACGTAGACGGTGCCCTCGGCCTTGGTGGTCCCGTGGTTGACACCGCTGTTGGCAGTGACCTCGTTGGCTCCGCTGGCGCTGGGTCCGTTGGAGTTACTGTTCACGTCGATGGCGACCTTCCAGCCCGACGGCTTTCCGGCGCTGAACGTGGGCGCGGAGGCTGCCACGAGGACGTTGCCCTTGACCTGCGACAGGCTGTAGCCACCACCGGTGGCGACCTTGCCGTAACCGCAGGAGACCTCCTTGCTGCCGTCGTTTGAGAAGCTGAAGTACTCCTGCCCGTAGCTGATCTTCATTCCGCCGGTGCCGGGGTCGCCCTTCGGCCCCTGGGGGCCGGCGGGACCCTGCTTGCCGTCCTGGCCGTTCTTACCCGGCAGACCGGGCTTACCGTCCTGACCGTCCTTGCCCGGCAGGCCCTGCTTGCCCGGAGCGCCGTCCTGGCCGTCCTTGCCCGGCAGACCGGGCTTACCGTCCTGGCCGTCCTTGCCCGGCAGGCCCTGCTTGCCCGGGAGACCCTGGGCGCCGCGGTCACCCTGCGGTCCCTGCGGGCCGGCGGGGCCCTGGGCGCCGTTCCTGCCCGCGGGTCCCTGCGGACCCTGGGTGTTCACGCCCTGCGACTGGGTACCGCCGTCACCCCAGGTCACCCTGATCTCGGTCGCCCTGCAGGCGGCCGTCGCGTTGACGATCCGCGCGTAACGCGTCTTCTTGTTCACACACGCGTGAACCTCTGTACCGGCCGACGACGCGACAGCGCTACCGCCCGTCGTAAGCAGGGTTCCAGCCAGTACTCCGACGGCCACGACACCGATCGTGCGTCCGCCCGGCAACTTGAAAGCCACTGGGCTTCCTTTCTGCGACACCAGGTACCTGGTGTGTTCTGTGGGTCGGATGTTTCACGTTTGGAGCGTTCTAACGGTTGGCACGGCAAACATCACGTTTTGGGGACGAACGAATTCCTTCCCGTATCGACGAGGTGCGCGATAATCGGTCCGTTCGGGGGAACCCCGCCCGGTGGGCGTGGGCGGACGCCACAGGGAGCCCACCGGGGCTCCCCCATCCACGGAGGCCACCCGTGCCGACGAACGACCTCTCGAACCCGCCACCTCAGGAGCGCGCCAGGTCAGAGCCGTATCTCCCGCCGGCGACCCAGCCGGTCCGCGCGGTCGTCTGGGTGATCCACCTGGCCCTGCCGATGCTGGGGCTCTGGCTGCTGCTGGCCAACCACGACGACCTGAACATCGAGTGGCACGACAACCTCAGCCATTTCTGGTTGATCATCGTCGTGGCGGGGGTCAACCTGGTCCTGGGCGCCATGATCGGCCAGGCGTCGGCCCGGCGGGCGGACGCCCGGCTGCTGCTGGTCTCGCTGGTCTTCCTGAGCAGCGCGGGGTTCTTCCTCATGCACGGCCTGGCGACCCCCCGGATCATCCTCGCGAAGGGGACCTACGGGTTCGACCTCTCCCAGCCGATCGGCCTCCTTGTCGCCTCGGTCTTCGCGGCCGTCTCGGCGCTGCCGCTGAACGAGCGGACGGCCCAGGCCGTACTCAGGTCGCAGATCCGGCTGCGCGGCGGGCTCGTCGCGCTGCTCGTCGTGTGGGGGGTCGCCTCACTGGTGCCGGGCCTCACCGCGCTGAGCTCCCCGGCTCCCCCACAGGGCGCCGGTCTCGGCGGGTTCGAGCTGGCCGGGGTCGCCCTGTACGCGGTGGCGACCACGATGATGTTCCGGCTCCACCGCAGGCGCCCGGCCGCCATGCTGGTCAGCCTGGTCACCGCCTACGCCCTGCTCGCCGAGGCGATGATCGCCGGGATGTCGCGCCACAACTGGCACCTGTCGTGGTGGCTGTGGCACGTGCTGCTGACCCTGGCCTTCGTGTTCGTCGCCTACAGCGCCCATCTGCAGTTCCGGCGGGAGGGCTCCAGCGCGGGGCTGTTCGACTCGGTGGCGCTGTCGGCGACCGTGCGGAAGATCAGGGCTGAGTACGAGGACGCCCTGGAGGAGCTCGTCGGCCACATCCGGCGGAGAGCCGAGACCAAGGTCCCGGTCGCGACCCGGCTGGCGGGCAAGTTCGGTCTCACCGAGGGCCAGGCGGCGGTGCTCGACCGGGCCGGCGCGGCGCTGGCCAACGAGCGGGAGCTGTCCGAACGGCTCGCCGCCCTGGTGGACACCGGCAACCAGGCCCGCGTGGGGCTGCCCGAGCGCGAGCTGCTGACCCGGGCCCTGGACCGCGTGCGGCAGGCGTACGGCGACGTGCGCATCACGCTGGTGTCGGAGGGGCGGGTCGCCATGGGCTCCAGGGAGTACGGTCCCGGGGACTTCCCGGGGAACCGGCCCGTCCTGCTGGACAGGACGGTCGTCCACCCGCTGACCGTGAAGGGACAGCTCGCCGGGGCACTGGAGGTGCCGGTGGGCAGGACCCCGCAGGACGAGGCGCTCGCCGCCACGCTGGCGAGCCAGCTGTCCATCTCCCTGGAGAACGCCCGGCTCTACCGGGAGCTGTCCACCCTGTTCCGGCAGTACATGTCCCCGGACGTGGCGAACTCCCTGCTGGCCGACCCGCGGACGGCGGCGCTCGGCGGCGAGCTGGTCGAGCTGACGGCGCTCTTCGCCGACCTGAAGGGCTTCACGAGCTTCTCCGAGCGGGCCACGCCGGCGGAGATCGTCGAGATGCTGAACCGCTATCACACGGCGGCCGTGCCGATCATCCTCGGCAACGGGGGCACGATCGTGCAGTTCGTGGGGGACGCGCTGCTGGCGCTGTTCAACGCGCCCGCCCCGCAGCCGGGGCACGCCACCGCCGCGGCGAGGGCGGCCCTGGCCATGCAGGAGGCGGCCGAGGAGATCTGCGCCGGAACGCCGGGCTACCCCCGGTTCAGGATCGGGATCAACACCGGGCTCGCGCTGGTCGGCAACATCGGCAGTCCCGAACTGCGCGGGTTCAACGCGATGGGCGACTGCGTGAACGTGGCCGCCCGGCTGGAAGGCGTGGCCGAACCCGGTACCGTCGTGATCGGTCAGAGCACCCTCGACCAGATCACCCCCCGTCCCAGGGTCCGCTCCCTGGGCGAGCTCGCGCTCAAGGGCAAGGAGAAGCCCGTCCACGCGTACGTGCTGTCCGGCCTGTCGTAGGGATCCGGACCCGCTCGCCCGCGAGAGCCGTACAGCCGTAACCGACATCGCCAGGAGGTGCCCATGAGTCCTACTCCCGAACCGGGCGAGTTCGTCACCCTGCTCACAGCCGACGAGGTCGCGGCGATGCACGCGGCCGGGCGGCCCCGGCGCTGGGACCGGGGCGCGGCGGTGTGCACCGAGGGCGACGTCGCCGACTGGGTCCTCCTGCTGACATCCGGCCGGGTCAAGGTCTCCTCGCACACCGCCACCGGGACCGAGGTCGTCCTCGCGGTGCGCGGGCCGGGCGCGCTGCTCGGCGAGTTCGCCGCCCTGGACGGCCTGCCGAGGTCGGCCACCGTGACCGCGCTGGAGCCGGTCGAGGGCATCGCGATCCGCGACTTCCCCGGCTACCTGCAGGAGCACGGCCGGGTCGCGGTGCTGCTCATGCGGATGCTGATCGGCAAGATGCGCGACTCCGACCGCAAGCGGATCGAGTACGGCGCGTTCGACACCACGGGCCGGGTGGCGACCCGGCTGGTCGAGCTGGCCGAGCGGTACGGCGAGCCGGTCAACGGCGGCGTGCGGGTGACGCTGCCGCTCTCCCAGGACGAGTTGGCCGGCTGGACCGGCGCCTCCCGCGAGGCGGTCAGCAAGGCGCTGCGCTCGCTCCGGGACCGGGGCCTGATCGAGACGGGCCGCCGCCGCGTGATCATCCACGACCTGGAGGGCCTGCGCAAGCGAGCTCGCTGAGGCCGCCGTGACCCTGGCAGGGGGCGCGCCCCCGCCCCCGCCGCATGCGTCCCTCGGCGGCCGATCTCCCTCCGGGTCGGAGTACGGCGTACGTCAGACTGGAGCCCATGGTCTCCTTCCCCCAGGACCTGCCCGGCTCCCCCGAATACGCATCGAGGCTCCGCTACGCGTGGCGGGTCTGCTCGGTCACCAGCCTCGGCCTGGTGCTGATCGGCGTCTCGGGAAGCACCCTGAACGTGGCGCTCCCCGCGGTGGTCAGGCACTTCCACGCGGACGCGTTCGCCTCCGGGTGGATCCTGCTGGCCTTCCTGCTCGTCAACACCGCGACCCTGGTGTTCTTCGGCCGGGTGGCCGACCTGCTCGGGCGCCGGGAGGTCTACCTGGCGGGATTCGCCCTCTTCACGGTGGGATCGCTGCTGGCGGGGCTCTCGCCCGGCGTCTGGTTCCTGATCGCGATGCGGGCGGTGCAGGCCGTCGGGGCGGCCATGATCCTGGCCAACGGAACCGTGATCATCACCGACGCCTTCCCGCCCGACCGTCTCAGCCAGGGCATGGGGGTCTACATCGGCACCCTGTCGGTCGCCCAGCTCGCCGGCCCCACCCTGGGCGGTCTCGTCGCCGAGACCGCCGGCTGGCAGTGGATCTTCTGGGTGAACGTGCCCGCCGGGCTGATCGCCCTCGTCTGGGGCGCTTTCACCCTCCGGCGGGTCGCCCGGGGGCCACGCGAGCCGGTGGACGCGCTCGGCAACCTGATCGTCTTCACCACCCTGTCGGCCGCGCTCATCGCGCTGTCGGAGGCGGGGTCGCGGGGGCTGTCCAGCCCCGTCGTGATCGTCGGCGCCTCCCTCGCCCTGGCCCTCGTCCCGGTCCTGGTCATCGTGGAGCGCAGGGCGTCACACCCCGTGCTCAACGTGCGGCTCTTCGGCGAGCGGATGCTGGCCTTCGCCAACCTCGCCTCGTTCTGCAACGCGCTGGCCCGCGCGGCGCTGATCCTGCTCGTCGCCCTCTACTTCCAGGCGGCCAGGGGCGTCGACGCCGTCACGGCCGCCCTGGGCGTGCTCCCGGTCCCGATCGGCATGGCCCTGGCCTCCCCGGCCGCCGGGTCTCTCGGGCGCCGGGTCTCCCCCTACATGCTGTCGGTCGGGGGCTCGCTGCTGAGCGCGGCGGGGCTCGGCGTCCTGGCCCTGAACACCGACCCCGCCACGCCGTACTGGATCGTCGGGGCGGGCCTGTTCCTGTGCGGCTGCGGCAGCGGCACCTTCCTCACCGGCAACACCACCCAGGTCATGGCCGCGCTGCCGGCCGGGAGTCTCGGCCTGGTGAACGGCTTCCGACTCATGATCATGAATGTCGGGATCGTGCTCAGCGTCGCGCTCACCCTGAGCGTCCTGACCAGCTCGGTCAGCCCCGAGCTACGCGACCTGGTCTACGAGGGCACGCTGTCGCGCATGTCCCCCGTCGCCGTGGGCCAGCTCATGGACGGCTTCCGGAGGACCTACGCCGTCCTGTTCGCCGTCGCCCTCGCGGGCGCCCTGATGTCGGTACTGGCCAGAACGCGGGCCGCGCCGCCCGGACAGGACCCGGCTCCGCGGTAGCGGGTCCGGTGGGCGCCCGCTCCAGCGTGGCGTCCCGCTCGGCGCGACGCGGTCGGCATAATGAGATCGACAGCCTGGTCAGGGCGGTCTCACCGGGACCGTCCCGGCTGTCCCCTCCACCGTCACCCGCGCTCCGTCGCCCGGCGGGCACCTGCCGTCGGCGCCCGAGCGTCCGTCCGGCAGGAGGGGCACGTGCGTTCCGTCATCGGGTTGGGAGTGGCCGCCGCTCTCGTGATGGGCTCGGGCGTCCCGGCCACGGCCTCCCCTCCGCCGCCGGCGGGCGTCGGGGTGGTCACCGGCGACCACATCCCCGCCGAGCTGAAGAACCGCACGTCACTCCGGGTCTTACCGGAGTGGCCCCGCCAGAACAACAATGTCCGGATACTCGCGCACTGTCCCCCCGCGGCGAACCACGCGATCATCGGCTCCACCGCGTTCACCCTCAAGGGCTCGACACGGCTCTACCGGGAGGTCGGGCTGGGGCTCTCCGACAGAGGCCTCGGACGCCGCGCCGTCTCGATCTCCTACTACGCCCTGCCCGGGGACCACGAGGTCTGCATGAAGTGCGTGAAGGTCACGATCAACCAGAAGACCCGGATCAGGAAGATCCGGGTGATCAGCCGCTACTCCGTCCCTCTCCAGGTGCGCAGATTCCGGATCGCCCAGTTCTTCGACTGACCGTCAGAGGATGCCGCTCAACCGGGACTCGACCTCGCGGTAGCGCGCCACCGGGATCAGGTGGACGCCGTCGAACGCGCCCGAGTCACGGATGCGCAGCACCTGCTCGCACGCCGCCTCGACCCCTGCGAGCCGGTCGGACGCGACCCTCTCCACGAGGTCGGCGGGGATGTCGATGTCGGGGATCGCGTCGGCCAGGCGGCGGGCGTGGTTCTCGCTGGCGATGACCATCACCCCGGCGTAGACCGGTAGGTCCACGGGGTTGGCCTCGCGCCACCGGAGCAGCGCCTCGATGGAGAAGCTGACCTGGACGAACATGAAGTCGGCCGTGCGTTTCCAGGCGGGCAGCGGGCGCAGCCCGGCGGCGGTGCCGACCCGGAAGGCGGGCGTCTGGGCGAAGGCGGGATCCTCTCCGAGAGAGCGCACCTCCTCGATCATCGAGCGCACGGTGAGGTCGCTGGTCCGGTTGCCCGAGGTGGGCTTGTCCCCGTAGACGAACAGGAACTGGTCCACCCCGTAGGCGGCGGCGGTGAGCAGGTCGCGGCGGAATCCCAGCAGGTTGCGGTCGCGGGAGTTGATGCAGGCGATGCTGCGCCCACCCATCTCCTGTACCTCGTGCGCGACGGCGACACTGGAGACCGTGGCGCGGCCGATGTGGTTGTCGGGGATCAGGAACGAGTGAGCGATCTTGCTCAGCGTGCCGATCTGGTGGCGGACGTGTCTCAGGTCCGGGCGGGTCGGCGGCTCGACCTCGCAGACGAGCTCAAACGGACGATCTGTCATATAGATCAACTTAGGGGGCCGCGGACCGGGGGGCCAGACGCCTGCTTGCTCGGTCGGCGGAGTCCGGACATCGCGGCGCCACATCGTCGCGGAGCCGGGGCGTCGCACGGCCCAGGCGGCGCGGAGCCGGGACGTCGTACGGCCTGGGCGGCGCGGAGCCCGGGAGAGGCGGAGTCCGGGCGGGGCGGTGTTCAGTCCCGGTGGAGGCGGGCCGCCAGGGTCTCGATGCCGGTCACCAGCAGATCGACGCCGAAGGTGTCGTAGAACTCGGCCGTGCCGCGCTCGCAGAGGGGGGCGGCCATCTCCACGATGTGCGGGTAGACGTCCGGCGGCAGGGACTGGAGGCCGACGCGCTTGACGCGCACGTGTTCGGCGGCGTCCTGGTCCGACAGGCCGGGCTGGCGGTCCGTCGGGCCGGCGGCCAGGGCGATCGCCCCCTGGAGCAGGTATCTGGAGATCAGGCAGCTCTCCTCGTAGGAGAACCCCGCCTGTTTGGCCAGGCCGAGCCCGGTGTCCCACACCCGCAGGAAGCTCGGAACGGTTATGTGGTCCACCTCCTCCAGCACGGCCGCCGCGCACGGGTAGTGCCGCAGCACCTTGATCAGGCCGGCGACGAGCTCGCGGAGCTGTTCCTGCCACGGCCTGTCGTAGTCCTCGGTGATCACGAACCCCTCGACCAGGTGGTCGGCCATGCCGATGAGCAGCTGTTCCTTGTTCTTGAAGTGCCAGTACAGCGCCATCGGGGTGACCCCCAGCTCCTGGGCGAGCCGCCGGATGGTCACCGCCTGCAGTCCCTCGGCGGAGCCGATCTCCAGCGCCTGCTCGACGACGGCCTCGCGGCTCAGTTTTCCCATCACGCTTGACAACTATACGCCGTACACGTTCCACTATCCACCGTACATGTACGCCGTACAAGTACAACGTAGAGGAGTTGAAGTGACGGCTACCCGCAAGTGGTGGGCGCTGGGAGCGATCTCGTTGGCCACTTTCATGACGTATCTGGACAACAACGTGGTCAACGTCGCGCTGCCGACGATCCAGCGGGACCTCGGGTTGAGCATCTCGGGGCTGGAGTGGATCGTGAGCGGCTACATCCTGGTCTTCGCCGGGCTGATGCTGGTCGGCGGGCGCCTGGCGGACGTCTTCGGCCGGCGGCGGATCTTCATGATCGGTCTCGGCGTGTTCACCGTGGCGTCGCTGGCCGCCGGTCTGGCCACGGACGGCACGGGCCTGATCGCCGCCAGGGCGCTGCAGGGCGTGGGCGCCGCGTTCCTCACGCCCACCGCGCTCGCGCTGCTCACCTCGATCTTCCCCGACCCCCGGGAACGCGCCACGGCGGTCGGCATGTGGAGCGCGGTCGGCGCGCTGGCCCTGGCCCTCGGCCCGCTGACCGGCGGGTTCATCAGCGAGCGGTGGGACTGGGGGTGGATCTACCTGATCAACGTGCCGATCGGGATCGCGACCTTCGGGCTCGGTCTGTGGGCGATCGGAGTGACCCCGCAGGATCGGGTACGGCACAGCCTGGACGTCCCCGGACTGGTGACGTCCAGCCTGGCGCTGTCCGCGCTGACGTACGGGCTGATCGAGGGCGACGGGGCCGGCTGGACCTCGCCGGAGATCCTGGGCGCCTTCGGGCTCGCGGTGGCGGCGGCGGTGACGTTCACGGTGATCGAGACCAGGGGCCGGGAGCCGATGATCGACCTGTCGCTGTTCCGGTCGCGGGTCTTCAGCGGGGGCGTGCTCTCGATGGGGCTGTGGTCGTTCGGGGTGTTCGGGATCTACTTCTTCACCGCGCTCTACCTGCAGAACGCGCTGGGCTTCTCACCGATGGAGGCCGGGGTCTCGTTCGTGCCCATGGCCCTGGTGATGGCGGTGACCGCGGCCGTCGCCCCGCGGATCAGCGGCGCGCTCGGGACCGCGCGGACCGTGGCCGCCGGGCTCCTGCTGATGGCCGTGGCGGTGTTCGGCATCTCCTTCATCGGCGAGGGCGGCTCGTTCGGGGACCTGCTGCCGTGGTTCCTGGTCTACGGGCTGGGCGGCGGCCTGCTGGTGCCGCTCACCACGGCCATCCTGGGCACGCTCCCCGCCGGCCGTGCCGGGGTGGCCTCGGGCGTGCTGAACGTCTCCCGGGAGATCTTCGGCCTGCTCGGGATCACCGTCCTCGGCGCGATCCTCAACGGCCGGCAGACCTCGATCCTCCGGGACGGCGCCGCGCCGCTGACGGCCTTCCTGGAGGCATACCAGTCCACCCTGGTCATCGCGGCGGCCATCGTGCTGGTGGGCGTGCCGGTCAGCCTGTTCGCCCTGCGGACCCCCCGGCTCCCGGAGCACATGGAGACCCCCGCCGAGCGCTCCGCCGTACCGGTGGCGTGAACCGTGCGCTCCGCCGTACCGGTGGCGTGAGGACTGCGCGCTCCGCCGTACCGGTGCGTGGGAGGCGAGGCCGTGCGTCCCGTCGCACCGGCGACGTGGGAGACGGGACCGATGGGAGACGGGACCGAGCCGCCCGCGCCCGTCACGGCGCGGGCGGCACCGGGGTCAGGAACCGATCCGCTTGCCCTGCCTGTGCCAGGCGACCACGACGGCAGGGCGGGGCTGGCTGGTGCCGCCGTCGGGCCAGTGGCTGGTGGGAGCCTCGGGGGTGGCCCCGTCGGTCTCGCCGGGGTGCTGGACGGCCACGAAGACGCTGCGCTGGTCGGGGCTGACCAGCGGGCCGCAGGTCTCGGCGCCGACCGGGACGCTCAGGAACTGGCGGAGATGGCCGCGCTCGGAGCCGCGGACCGGCATGGCGAACAGGCCGTCGTGGGCGCCGAGCTGGTTGCCGTCGGTGGAGATCCAGAGGTTGCCCTCGGCGTCGAAGGCGACGTTGTCCGGGCAGGAGATCGGCGAGACCTTGGACTTGTCGAACCCGCCGAAGTAGGTCGACGGGTCGTCGGGGTCACCGCAGACCAGCGGCAGGGACCAGGCGAAGGTCGTGGCCCCGGCGTCGTTACGGCGCTCGGCGATCTCCAGGATGTGGCCGTGCTTGTTCGACGGGCGCGGGTTGGCCTCGTCCACCTGGGCCGGGGTCCGGTTGGAGTTGTTGGTCAGCGCGACGTAGACGCCGCCGGTGACCGGGTTGCGCTCCACGTCCTCGGGGCGGTCCATCTTGGTCGCGCCGACCTTGTCGGCCGCCAGGCGGGTATAGACGAGAACCTCCTGGGCGGTCATCCCGGGCACGTGCGAGACGTCGCCGGTGACCAGCGGGATCCACTCGCCGGAGCCGTCGAACATGCCGTCGGCGGGGAGCTCGCCGGTGCCGTCGATCTCCGTGGCCGGGCTGTCGCCGGTGAACCTGGCCACGTACAACGTGCCCTCGTCCAGCAGCGTCCGGTTGTGCCGGTCGAAGCCGGGGATGTAGCGCTTCTTGGAGACGAACTTGTAGACGTACTCGAAGCGGGAGTCGTCTCCCATGTAGGCCACGACGCGGCCGTCCCCGGCCAGGGAGGTGGTGGCGCCCTCGTGGGCCAGCCGTCCGAGGGCGGTGCGCTTGACCGGGGTGGAGTCGGGGTCGAACGGGTCGATCTCCACGATCCAGCCGAACCGGTTGACCTCGTTGGGGTGCTTGGCCAGGTCGAACCGCTCCTCCACCCGATCGAAGCGGCGGTTGCCGCTCGGGATGCCGGTCGTGGCGCTCACGCCGTACCGGGTGAGGAAGGGCTTCTGCGCCTCGGGCACGCCGTCGCCGTTGACGAAGTACTGGTTGAAGTTCTCCTCGCCGCTCAGCACCGTGCCCCACGGGGTGGTGCCGCCGGCGCAGTTGTTGAGCATGCCCAGCGGCCTGACGCCCGCCGGGTCGGCGGCGGTCCTCAGCAGGTCACCGCCCGCGGCCGGGCCGCTGAACGCCATCGGGGTCTGCGCCGTGACACGCCGGTTGTAGCGGCGGCGGCCCTGCGTGACCAGCTTCCACAGGCCCGAGCGGCCCACCCGCTCGACCTCGACCACCGAACCGCCGTGCGCGGCCAGCGCGATCCTGATCTGCTCCTCCGACGCGGTGTCGCCGCTCTTGTAGCCGCGGAACATCAGGTTCTCGTCGGTGTACTCGTGGTTCACCCAGAGCAGGCCGCGCTGCTGCCCCAGCGGGAAGAACGTCACGAAGTCGCAGTTGTAGCCGAACTGGGCGGCCTGCGCGGCGGCGGTCTGGTTCTCGAAGTCGAAGGCGGGGGCGCCGGGCAGCACCGGGTCGCCCCAGCGCACCACGGGCGCCGTCTCGTAGCCCTCGGGGACCGTCACCTTGTCGTCGGTGTTCGGCGGGACGGCG
Source organism: Streptosporangium minutum (assembly GCF_002149035.1). Classification (GTDB taxonomy): domain Bacteria; phylum Actinomycetota; class Actinomycetes; order Streptosporangiales; family Streptosporangiaceae; genus Streptosporangium; species Streptosporangium minutum. The sequence goes on along the minus strand of NZ_NGFP01000169.1, from coordinate 2,276 downwards.
GTGAAGCGGAGGCCGCTGCCGCCGTGATGTTTCCCGCCGGATCCGGAGGCGGTCCGCGCCTCCACGGCCGGGTCGGCGGCGGCCGGGACCGCCGTGGTGACTCCCACGCCGGCCACGAGGGCGCCGAGGGCGCCGGCGCGCAGCACGCCGCGGCGGGACATCGCCTCGGCGACCACATCGCCGAAGTAGGTGTTGTCGCTGGTGTTCAGCACGTCGTGGGCGCACTGGTTGCCGCACCGGAACCGGCAGGTGAGGGCGGTACGTCCCCCCTTGTGAGGGCTCGTGAGCAGCGGGAGCAGTCTGCGCGGCGACAGGTTCGCCACAGGGGCCTCCAAAAGGGGTGCGCGATCGTTCCGGCCGGGACGCTACAGGCACCAGTAGAACCCAAGGTGAACGACGTTTGCCCCCATGATGAACCATTTGTCGCAATCGACTGGCGTGCCGAACGGGCATGATGGGGTCCGTGCCACCTCATAAACCCGACCCCGCCAAGGTCCGCGCCGCACTGGACGCCCAGCTGATCGCACTCGACGAACCGTCCTACGACGGGCCCGGAGACCTTCCGGCGCTGCTGGCGGCGTGCGTGCCGGTGGTGCTGCGGGCCTACGGACGGCAGATCAAGCCGGAGCGGGAGATCGCGCGCTTCGCCGTACGGCACCTGCTGGACCGGCTGGCGACCGCGGCCCCCGGGCGGACCGTCGAGGTGCGCGTCCCCCCGTACGCGGCGGTGCAGTGCGTGGAGGGGCCCCGGCACACCCGGGGCACCCCGCCCAACGTGGTGGAGACCGACGCGCTGACCTGGCTGGAGCTGGCCACCGGACGGCTGACGTGGGCCGCGGCGGTGGCGGCCGGGAAGGTCTCCGCGAGCGGGGCCCGGGCCGACCTGTCGGATTACCTGCCGGTTCCGTAGACGCTCACCCGGACGCCGGGCCGGACCCGGTGTCCGGTGAGCCGTCCACAGGACCACCCACCGGTGCCGCGAGCCGTCCCGGAGCCAGGTGCGGCTCCGGGAACGGTCCCTGAGCCGGGAGCGGCCTCGGGCGCGGCCCCGGGGTCGTTCCGCACGGTCACGAGGTGAACTGGCCGCCGAACTTCTCCTGGATGCAGCGCTGCTGGAACTCGGGCGGCAGGTTCAGGCAGTCGCCGACCTTGCTGTAGAACCAGCTGAGCACCACCACGGCGATGATCAGTGTCAGGACGCTCAGGGCGATGCCCACCCAGGCACGGCCGCGGTTGGAGTTCTTGACGACCGCGACGATGCCGATGATCAGGCCGACGACGGCCGTCAGCGCCCCCAGGCCGCACACGATGAGCAGGAAGAGGCTCACGATGCCGAGCACGAGCGCGGCGGTGCCGAGCCCCCCGCCCTGCTTGCGCGCCCAGTCGTCACCCGGATAGGCCGGGTACGGCGTGCCGCCCGGATAGGCGGGACCTCCTGCATAGGCGCCTCCCGGCGGCGCCGCCTGGTACGGCTGGCCCGACGGGTAGGACAGACCGCCCTGGGGCGAGCCCTCGGACGGGTAGGAAGGACCGCCGGCCGGTGGGGCGGCCTCGCCGTACGGGACTGAGGGACCCCCGGGCGGAGCCGAGGGGCCGCCGTACGGGGCTGCGGGGCCGCCGTACGGGGCGCCCGGTGCCGGCGGCGAGTCCGCGGGGAAGCCGCCGGCGGGCTGCTCGGGCGGCCCGGCCTGCGCGGGCTGCCCGGTGTACTCGGGTGGCTCGGGCTGCCCGAATTGCTCGGATGATCCACCCTGTGCAGACTGCCCGGTCTGCTCAGATGGCCTGGCCTGCTCGGGTTGCCCGGACGGTCCGGCCTGCCCGGGCTGCTCGGGTTGCCGGTGCGAGGCCGCGGGGAACCCCTCGGGGGACGTCGGCGGATCGTAGCGCGAGGGCTGGGCGGCGCTGGGCGGCACGTCCGTGCCGTCCCTGTCGTCCCGGCCGCCCGGGGCCGGTGACTCCGAGGCGCTCTCCCAGCCCGGGTAGGCGGGCGTGCCACCCGGGATCGGATAGGAGGGCGTGGCCCCGGCGGCCGGAGTGGCCGGTGACTCGAAAATGTCGGTGGCGCCCGGATCAGCCTGGACCGGCCTGGGGACCTCCGGCGCGGTGGGCACATCCGGATGCCCCGGCAGCGACGGCTCCTCAGGCGTGGAGATCGGCGGCCACCCCGGGGTCTCACCGGGACCGCCGGGCTCGGGCGACCCCGGCGCGGGCTCCTCGGGCTCGGAGGGCTGACCGGACCGGCCGGTCGGAGGGGCGGGCTCGGACGACGGGTGCAG
>NZ_NGFP01000168.1 GCF_002149035.1 Streptosporangium minutum | reverse complement strand
CTGCTCCGGCGTCCCCTCGGACTTCGACGGCGACGGCCGCGCCGATCTCGCGGTCGCCGCGCCGTACGCCGCCGTCGGCGGTCACGCCCGCGCCGGGTCCGTCACCGTCCTGTACGGCACGCGCGCCGAGAGACGGCTCACCCAGGACAGCCTCGGTGTGCCCGGCGAGGCGGAGACCGGGGACGCGTTCGGCTCGGCACTGGCGGCCGGGGACTTCGACGGCGACCACTGCGCAGACCTCGCCGTGGGCGTCTCCGAGGAGGACCGCTCCCGGCCGGGTGCCGACGGCGACGGCGCCGTGCAGCTCTTCCACGGTTCCGCGGACGGCCTGCGCGCCGGTGAGGTGATCGACGCCGGGGATCTGGGCGGCAGGCGTGGCCCCGACCGGTTCGGCGCCGCGCTCGCCGCCGCCGACCTGGACGGCGACGGAGACGACGAACTGGTGATCGGCGTCCCGGGCCTGGGCGGGGGCGGTGTCGGGCTGTACGGCCTCAAGGGGCGCGGGCCGCGGATCATCGGCCAGGAAAGCGGCTGGGTCGGGCAGATCGCGAAGGAGACCGACCAGTTCGGGGCGGTGCTCGCGGCCGGCGACTTCGACGGTGACGGCCGCGACGAGATCGCGGTGGGCGCCCCCGCCGACACGGTCTCGGAGAGGAACGGCCAGGGCTCGGTCACCGTGCTCGACGTCCACCGCAGGAGGGCGGCGCTGCTCACCCAGGACAGCCCGGGGATCGCCGGCCTCGGCGAGCCCTGGGACTTCTTCGGAGCGGCGCTGGCCACCGGGGACTTCAACGCCGACGGCCGCGACGACCTGGCGATCGGGGTGCCGGGCGAGGGCCTGACCGACGACCAGCGGGCGATGGACTACGGCGACGGCACCGTCGACGTGGTCTACGGTTCGCGCGCCGGGCTGCGGACCGCGACCTCGCAGGCGTGGTCGCAGCGGTCGCTCAAGGGCGAGCCCCGCTACTTCGACCGGTTCGGCGCCGCGCTGGCCGCCGGGGACCTCAACGGCGACGGGGACGACGAGCTGATCGTGGGAGCGCCCGGGGAGAACGCCGTCCAGGTGCTCGCCGGCAGCCGCTCCGCCGGCCTGACCGGGAGGAACAACGTGCTGATCACCGGCCGGGGCGGTGACTTCGGCGCCGCCCTGGCCACGCTCCCGGGCCGGGGCCTGGTGGTGGCCGCTCCGAGGGACGGCAGGCTCACCCTGCTGCGAGGGGACACGGGGAAGGGCGCGTATCCGGGCGTGCGCCCGGCGGCGGCGCGGACCTTCGCCACCGCCGCCGGGGGCGCCCTCTTCGGCTACGCGCTCACCGGGGCCTCGTCAGCACGCTGACCGGCCACGGCCGCCCCGCCCTGACCGCCCGCGGTGACCGCGCACCGGCCGGAAGCGGCCTCCTCACCCTGGCCCGCCCGCGGCGACCGCGCACCATCCGGAAACGGCCTCCTCACGACGGCCTCTCACAGGATCCTCGTCCTCGCCTTGATGGTGAGGCGGACCTTCTTCGCGATCTTGCCGAGGCTCGCGCCGGGCGTCTTGGTTGCGAGCACGCCGAACCTGACCGTGGCGGTGCCGCGGCGCGAGCCCGCCCAGGCGCGGATCCTCACGGTCGTCGAGTCGCCCTTGTCGAGGGAGGTGATCCAGCAGGCCAGGTCTCGCCGCTTGACGGAGCACTTCACGCTACGCGGCTTGGCGACCACTCTGATCTTCCGGAACCCTCTGGGGAAGTCGCCGACGAGAGCCACGTAGTGCTGGCCGCGGGCCTTCCTGTTGCGGACCTTGACGGTGAAGACGAGGGCCCCGCCCCGGCGGACGTGCTTCGGGAAGGAGATCTCGTAGCCGAATTTCGCGGCGGCCGCGCCGGTGGGTGAAGCGGTCCCGCCGGTGGGTGAAGCGGTCGCAGCGGGGACGGCGGGCCCCGCGGCCATGGCGGGGCTCTGAACGAGGAGGGTACCGCCCAGCGCGGCGGCGAGAGCCGCAGCGGTGAGCCTCTTGGCGAGGTGACTCATTGCCGCATCATCTAACAAATTGCCGGAAATTCCCCTAGTTAGATCAAGGAGGACTGCCCCGCCGGAACGGTGAAGCGGGCGCCGGTCTTCGCGGGGGCACCCCGGCGGCTGATGTAGTCCAGCGTGCGGAAGTCGGCCCGCAGCTCATCGGAGGCGAGGCGGCACACGATGTAGCCGCGCCGCTGGTCGAGGTAGGAGATGTGGGGGTTCTCCGCGAGGGTTTCGGCGATCCGCCCCCTGTCCCGGTAGCCGTCGCCGTCGCTGGCGATCGACGAGGTGACGAGCTCCACCGCCACCCGGGGCGAGCCGGGGTCGTCGAAGTCGAGCCTGAGGTCGGCCGCGTGGTGCATGTGCGCGTCGCCGGTCAGCACGACCGGATTGGCCGCACCGGAGTCCCGGAAGCCGGTGAGCAGCCGGGCGCGCTCGGCGGCGTAGCCGTCCCAGGAGTCCATGTTGACCTCGGTGCCCGGCCCGACCTTGGAGTCGCGCTGTGCCATCAGGATCTGCTGGCCGACCAGGTTCCACCGGGCGCCGGAGGCGGCCAGCCCGTCCAGCAGCCAGCGCCTCTGGTCCTCCCCCAGCAGGGTGCGCCCGGTCGCGAGCCGTTCGTCGCAGCCGGACCTGAGCCCGTCCTCGCACGCCTGGTCGTCGCGGAACTGCCGGGTGTCGAGCAGGTGGAAGCGGGCCAGCGGCCCCCAGTCCACCCGGCGGTGGATCCGCATCGACGAGCCGCCGGGCAGGCTCGCCCGGCGCAGCGGCATGTTCTCGTAGTAGGCCCGGAAGGCGTTGGCCCTGCGCCGGGCGAATCCGGCGGCGCCGCTGCTGGAGACGCCGGCGGCCCAGTTGTTCTCGATCTCGTGGTCGTCGAAGGCGACCAGCCAGGGCGCGACCGCGTGCGCGGCCTGCAGGTCGGCGTCGCTCTTGTACTGGGCGTGCCGCACCCGGTAGTCGGCCAGCGTGGCGCACTTGCCCGCGGTGTGCCGGCGGACGCTCCCGCCGAGCGCGGTGTATCCCCGGGGCGCGTACTCGTACATGTAGTCGCCCAGGTGCACGACCAGGTCGGGGTCCTGCTCGGCCAGCCTCCTGTACGCGGTGTAGTAGCCGTGCTCGTAGTGGGCGCAGGCGGCCACCGCGAAGGTGAGCGGGGACAGGGCGGCCGGGGCGGTGCGGGTGCGGCCGACCGGTGACAGGTGACCGCCGGCGCGGAAGCGGTAGAAGTACTCCCGGCCGGGCTCCAGCCCGGCCGGCTCGACGTGGACGCTGTGCGCCCGCTCCCAGCGCGCGGTCTCGGTGCCGCCGCGGACCACCTTCGCGAACCGCTCGTCGGTGGCGAGCTGCCATTCGACGTCCACGTCCCGGGCCGGCATCCCGCCCTGCCCGTCCGGGCCCAGCGGGTCGAGGGCGAGCCTGGTCCACAGCACGAACCCGTCCCGCGACGGGTCGCCGGAGGCGATCCCGAGCGTGAACGGATCGCGGCTCAGGGCTCTGGAGGTCACGGCCGAGGCGCGACCGGCCCCGGTGAGCAACAGGCCGCCCGCACCCGCGGCGGCGACGGACAGGAACACTCTGCGTGACGGCTTCTGCTCCACACCGCCAGTGCAACGTCTCCAGCTGTCCCTGCTGTGGCCTGCGGATCAAGGCAGGGTGAACAGCCGTTGCACAGGCAAGCGCCTTACCCGCGGTGATTGAACGCCGTCCGTCCGGTGGGCGACGACGGGGCGAAGAGCTCCCCCTCGCACCGTTGCCGTCCGCCCGTCCGGCGGGCGACGACCGGGCGAAGAGCCCTCCTCGCACCGGCGGCCGCCCCCGCGCCGGGCAGGACACGGCGGGTCGGCCCGAGAGCCGGGCCTCACCGGGAGGCGCTCCCCCGCGTCCCCGCTGTCGGCCGCTGTCAGCGCAGGTACGGCCTCAGGTGGTCGTTGAGCGCGCCGCAGCCCGGATACGGCTCTCCGATACGGCCGGCACGGCGGTCAGCGCAGGTACGGCCTCAGGTGGTCGTTCAGCGCGCCGCAGCCCAGATACTTCTCGACCGTGTGGAAGTCGAGCCAGTCCAGGTTGACCAGGGCCTCCTGGTCGACGCCGGTGAAGCAGGCCCGCAACCCCGGGGGGATCGCCGCGATGTCGTCCTTGTCGGCGATGTTGATCCAGCGCCGCACCTGCCGGGGCCGCGCGCCCCAGCCGTTGACCGGGGCGGGCAGCAGGCGTTCGAAGATCACGTTGCGCATGCCGAGCGGGCTGCCGAGGGTGATGAGCAGATCCACCTCCAGGTCGGGGTGCGCCCAGAGCGTCTCGTAGGTCACCACGCTGCCCAGCGAGTGCGCGATCACCACTTTCGGCCGGTTGCGTCTGATCACCTCGGCCACGGCCGTACGCGCCTCCGCCCGCACCTTGCCGCCGGCGGTCATGTAGGCGGCGACCTCGGGACAGAAGAACCTGGCGAACTCGGCGGCGTTGCCCTGCAGGCGGTCCAGCAGCCAGCCGGTCACCCGGTGCAGCGCGCCGGTCAGGCCCTCCCCCACCGAGTCGAGCTGCTTGGCCCAGGCGACGAAGACCTCCTGGGCGCCGGTGTCCATGCTCTGCACGGCGCGGGGGGAGTCGTCCTTGTTCTCGCCCAGCAGGTGGGCGTAGTAGGCGACCTCGGCGATGTAGCGCTCCTTGGCGTACGGGCCGCCGCCGGTCAGGCCCTTGTGCAGGTAGCGGTCCCACTTGTCGCGCACCGCGGCGGCGGCGCCGCTGACGGAGTTACCCGCGTCGCGGTAGTAGTGGTACTTGCCTATCCCGTGCACACCGACGATCTTGTCCACGCACCCCACGCCTTCTCTTCACCGATCTCTGCGGTCCGCCCGCAGTCACTGTGACGGAAAGGGCCGAACGCCACAAGACCACCGCTATCAGCACGCCCTGAATGGGGCATAAATAACTTGATGAATGGGTTTGCCTTCCCGTTATTCTGAACGCACACCCCGTAATAATCCGTGAGAAGGAGTAACCCGCCATGCCCGGTCCGCTTCAGATCAGCGGCTCGGTCTCCGTCCCCGAGGCCGAGCTCCACTGGCGGTTCTCCCGCTCCTCGGGTCCCGGCGGGCAGGGGGTCAACACCACCGACAGCCGGGTGGAGCTCAGCTTCGACCTGGCCGCCACCGAGGCGCTCGGCCCGATCTTCAGGGCCCGCGCCCTGGAGCGCCTGGGGTCCCGCCTGGTGAACGGCGTCGTCACCATCGCCGCCTCGGAGTTCCGCTCCCAGCTGCGCAACCGCGAGGCCGCCGAGATGCGGCTGGCCCAGCTCCTGCGCGAGGCGATCGCCCCGCCCCCCAAGAAACGCCGCCCGACCAAGCCCAGCAGGGGCGCCGTCGAGCGGCGGATAACGGCCAAGAAGCAGCGCTCCGACCTCAAGCGCCTGCGCCGCGACATCTGAGCGGCCGGGCCGTCCCGCCCCCTCTCCGGCCGGCCCCGTTCACGCGGGCCGTCTCCGGGGAGACGGCCGGGACGCGGTGACAGAATGAGCAGATGTCTCTCGTCCCCAGCGTCCGCGCGGTCCTGCTCGACGACGACCGCCTCGTGCTGTTCCGCCGCACGGTCCCCGGCGAGGAGCTCTACTGGTCGATCCCGGGAGGGCACGTCGAGCCGGAGGACGCCTGCCTGGAGGACACCCTCCACCGCGAGGTCCTGGAGGAGCTCGGCGCCACCGTCTCCGGCGTCACCCCGCTGACCACGCTGGAGTGCGTCCGCGAGGAGGGCGTCAAGACCCAGCACGTCTACGGCTGCCGCCTGGTCTCCATGGACCCCGCCCTGCGATGCGGCCCCGAGTTCACCGACCCCGCCCGCGGCCTCTACGAGGTGGTACGGCTGCCGCTCGACCCGGCCGAGATCACCGCCATCAACCTGGTCCCTCCGGAGCTCGGCGCCTACCTGGCCGACCACATCGGCCGGCTGCCCGAGCTGATCTCGTGATCTCCGGCCGCGGGGCCCGCACCGGCGGGTCCCCGCGGCACGCGACCGGCCTCCGCCGCGTCAGCGGGGCAGGCAGGCGGACACGCCGTACCTCGCCCCCCGCTTGAAGGCGGATATCCGCTGGGCCGCGGTCCCGTGATCGCTGACATCGGTCCACGACGTCTCGTCGCCCAGCCTCCGGTGGGCCTCCTCGATCTCCTCCAGGTCCCCTCTCTCGAACTGCAGGGTCCCGTCCGCCGCCGCGCCGTACAGGGCGGCTCCGGCCAGGCAGTCCGCCTGGAGCTCGTAGGTGCGCAGGAGCAGCGAGCCGGCGAGCCGCCGCTGCACGGCGTGTCCCCATTCGTGAGCGATGACCAGATACACCCATGCGTCCCCGGAGCTGTAGCCCTCCTCCATGAGGTCGATGTCCCAGGCGAGGTAGTCGCCGTCGCGGCAGTACCACGCGTTGTCGTAGCCGAGCCGTTTCGCACCGCAGAAAGGCGGCTTTCTCCCGCCCTTCTGGTAACCGCCGAAAACGCCGGGGCGCGAGTATCCGCCGGTGAAGAACTGCGACCAGTGGGTCGCCCAGTAACGGTTGACCACATAGACGGCGGTGGAGATGTCCTTGTCCATGTCGTCCCTCTGCCGCACGGACGCGGAGGCGGCTCCACCACCCGCGCCGACGGCGATCAGGGATGCCACGGCAAGCATCAGCCAGGCCGTTCTCCATCGCCGCATGTTCACGACCGCCTCTCGTCGGCCCCGATCCTGCCTAGACGGTAAACGTGAATTAATCCCCACGGAAGTGAGAAACATGATTCATAGCGATATCTCACGAAGCACGACTGAATCACCGCTCTATGCGATATAAATCACTTTCATACCCGTGTGACACGCTTGCAGCCCGCCATTCCCGGTCCCGGCACACGGGAACGCGCTACCGGGCAGTTCGTCGTCCCCCTCGCCGCACTCGCGACGCCGACGGTGTTGACCGAACGCTGATCATGACCGAGGCCGGGCCGTTCGGAAGTCATCAGGGGATCGCTACAAGAGAGAACTCATCCACCGGGGCACCGCTACCTCACTGACCGCTCACTCCGCTGGCCGACAGGACAGGAAGAAGGATGACCGGCAACCCCCCGAACGGACCGTTCAGCATCCGCCTGGACGTGCGCGTCTACGAACTCGACCCGCAACTCCATCTCACCGGAGCCGCCTACGTCCAATACGCCGACCATTCCCGCTTCGCCTGCCTCCAAGCCGCCGGGGTCAGCGTGGAGGACCTGATCGGCAGCGGACTGGGACCCGTCAACCTCGACACCCGCATCCGGTACCACCGTGAGATCCGCGGCGGAGACCAGGTCGAGGTGTCCTGCGGATGGGAGTGGGCGGAAGGAAAGACCTACCGCGTCCACCACGTGCTGCGGCATCTGGACGGCACCGTAGCAGCCGAGATCGACCACGTCAGCGGACTCCTCGACCTCACGGCACGACGGCTCGTCCCCGATCCCGCCCGAGAATGGCGGACCAGGGCGAGCAGACCCGACCTGCTCGGGTTCCACGCTGAAGATCTACGGGACACGCCCTGAGCGGATCGCCGCCATGATCCCAACATGATCCCGAAGTGTCACCGCAGCGGCCCGTCGGCACGAGCCCCTCGGATCCGCCTCAGATACCGTCGTCGACCAGGTCGATCAGGTCGGCGACGGAGTCGACCACCTGGGACGGGCGGAACGGGTAGCGGTCGATCTGGTCCTTGGCCATGACGCCGCTGAGCACCAGGATCGTGTGCAGTCCCGCCTCCATGCCGGAGACGATGTCGGTGTCCATCCGGTCGCCGATCATGGCGGTGCTCTCGCTGTGGCCGTCGATGGCCCGCAGCGCGCTGCGCATCATCATCGGGTTGGGCTTGCCCACGAAGTAGGGCTCCACGCCGGTCGCCTTGGTGATCATCGCCGCGACCGCGCCGCAGGCGGGCAGCGAGCCCTCGGTGGACGGGCCGACCGGGTCGGGGTTGGTGGCGATGAACCGGGCGCCCCCCTCGATCAGCCGGATGGCCCGGGTGATCTGGGTGAAGCTGTAGGTGCGGGTCTCGCCGAGCACCACGTAGTCGGGCTCGATGTCGGTGAGGACGTAACCGGCCTCGTGCAGGGCGGTGGTCAGGCCGGCCTCGCCGATCACGTAGGCGGAGCCGCCGGGACGCTGGCCGGCCAGGAACTTCGCCGTGGCCAGCGCCGAGGTCCAGATCGACTCCGCCGGGATGTCTAGGCCGGCGGCGCGCAGCCGTACGGCCAGGTCGCGCGGGGTGTAGATGGAGTTGTTGGTGAGCACCAGGAACCGCTTGCCGGACTCGCGCAGACGGCGGACGAACTCATCGGCCCCGGGCACCGGATGTCCCTCGTGGACGAGGACTCCGTCCATGTCCGACAGCCAGCACTCGATCGGCTTGCGCTCGTTCACCGTTCCCCCGCGTTCCAGCCCAATAGGTACGGAACAAGGATGACAGGTCCGAGACGGGCGACACGTCATCAGGCCCGCACACCGGCGGCCCCTACTGCATGGTGCGCCAGCTCTGCTCCTCGACCAGTTCCCTGCTGCGCCAGCCGTACGGCGTGCGGATCATGCGGTGGTGGTACCACCCTCCACCGCGGATGAGCCCGGCGACGCCGGCGTCGACCATGTCCCTGGACGGGGCGAGCGTGTCGGTGAACGAGGCGGTGACCACGGCCTCGTCCCCCTCGAACCTGACGGTCGTCGCCCCGATCAGGTGCTGGCGCCCCGGCCAGTTCGGCAGCACCTCGGCCAGCCAGCGCCGGGCCTCGTCCCGGGTGCCCCTGATGCCGCCGGCCGCCGTGTAGTCGATCACCGCGTCCGCGGTGAACACCAGGTCGAGCCGGGCCCAGTCGCCGGTGTCGATGGAGTAGGCGTATTTGGCGAGCAGGTCGCCGATCTCCAGCCGGTCCGCGATCTCCTGTTCCTTCATCTCCCTATACAACCAAACGCTTGGTCATGGCGCGAGGGCCTCCAGTGCCGCTCCGGCCCGCCGCATCGACTCCTCCGGATCGGCGTCCGGCGAGCCGATCTCCGGGTCGAAGTTGAGGTCGTGGAAGACGTCGGTGACCCCCCTGGCCTCCAGCGCCGCCACATCCTGCCGGATCTCCTCGAACGAGCCGGTCAGCGGGGCGCGGCCGGCCGCTCCGGACGGGCGGATGCGGGTGACGCCGCGGGTGACGAAACGCAGCGTCTCCGGGTCCCGTCCGGCGGCCCGGGCCGCTTCCTTTACAATGTAGATTTTTTCATCGATCCGGTCGAGGTCCTCGCGGCTCGAACTGATCCAGCCGTCCGCCAGCCGCCCCGCGCGCCGCAGCGCCACCTCCGCGCTCCCGCCCAGCAGGATCGGCGGCGGCGTGATCGGCTTGGGATCCTGGTGGACGGGGGGCAGCTCGTAGAACTCCCCCCTGTGCTCCACGACCTCCTCCGACCAGAGCCGGCGCAGCACGTGGACGAACTCCTCCCCGCGCCGGCCGCGCCGCTCGAACGGCACCCCCGACGCGGCGAACTCCTCCGGCAGCCAGCCCAGCCCGAGCCCGACGTCCAGCCTGCCGCCGGACACCGCCTGCAGGCTGGCGAGCTGCTTGGCCAGCATCGCCGGCGAGGAGAACGGCATGTTGAGCACCGCCACGCCCAGCCGGACCTGGGTGGTCACCCCCGCCAGGTAGGCCAGCGTGACCACCGGGTCGTGCACGCTCCGGTAGACCGGACCCATCGGATGCCCCTGCGGGTACAGCAGGCGCTGGAAGGTCCACACCTCGTGGTAGCCGAGGGCCTCGGCCCCCTGTGCGACCCGCACCATGTTGGCGGGCGTCGCCCAGGATCCCGACACCGGCACCGCGAATCCGATCCTCATGCCACGCACTTTATGCGCCGTACGGCGGAGCCGCGGATCAGTGGTTCACTTGCCGGATGAGTGACAGCGACGACCTGATCGACGAACTGCTCCGGATCGGCGCCCGGTACGGCGACGCGCCCGCGGAGGTGCTGCCGACCAGGCCGGACGTGATCATCGTGCGGGCGGGGTCGATCGTGGTGAAGGCGCACGCCCCCGGGGCGGCCGAGGCGCCGCTGGTGGAGCGGATGCGGGCCGTGGCCCGCCCGGCGCTGCGCGGGATCATGCTCGAACCGCTGACCGAGGAGGTCGCGGTCGTCCACGACCGGCTGGTCACCGTGTGGCCGGCCGGGGTCCCGGTGGACCACCGGGACCCGGACGCGGCCCCCTGGGAGGCGGCCGCCCGGCTGCTGGCCCGGCTGCACGCCGTACCGGCGCGGGAGCTGCCCTCGCTGCCGGCCGCGGGCGGGCCCGCCCGGGTGGCCGCCACGGTCGCCCGCCTGGACGGCGACTCCGCCGCCGAGCGCGTCGTGCGCCGGGCCCTGGCCTGCCTGCCCGCCCTCGACGCCGGGCCCGGCTCACCGACCCACGGCGACTGGCACATGGGCCAGCTGGTCCGCCTCCCGGGCGGATGGATTCTCATCGACGTCGACGACCTGGGGATCGGCGACCCGGCCTGGGACCTGGCCAGGCCGGCCGCCTGGTTCGCGGCCGGGCTGCTGGAGCCGGAGGTGTGGCACCGCTTCCTGGGCGCCTACCGCGCCGCGGGCGGACTCGCCGCCGGGGCCGGCGCGGACCCGTGGGAGCGGCTCGATCTGCCGGCGCAGGCGATGACCGTGCAGCTCACGGCGGCGGCCGTGGCCACCGCCAAGCGGGAGGGACGGCCGCTGGACGAGGTCGAGCAGGTGCTGATCGACACCTGCCAGAGAATTGTTCAGCTCCGGAGCGCCTGTCATAGTGTGCCCACGCAGTAGGTTGTGGTTACGTCAAGAGAACGCCAAGGACAAGGAGATCAGCCAGATGCAGTGCCCGAAGTGTCGCGGCGCAATGCGCACTTATGAGCGCAATGGCGTCCATATCGACCAGTGTGATGGCTGTCGCGGGATCTTCCTGGACTATGGCGAGCTGGAGACGCTGACTCGCATGGAGAGCCAGTGGTCTCAGTCGCACGCCGCGCCGCCGCCGCCTCCCCCGCCCCCGGTGCACGGCGCCCCCGCCTGGGGCGCGCCGCACCACGGCGGCCACTACGGCCACCACCGCCAGCGCAGCTGGGTGGGGATGCTCTTCTCCACCTGATCCGATCAGGTGGGCACCGAGACCGCGATCCCGTCACGGGATCGCGGTCTTCGCGTCTCCGGCCGGGGGATCAGCCGGGGAATTCGCCGGGCTTGATGCGCTTGGGCCGCACGGTGCCGCCCTTGACGGCGTTCAGCGTGATGGTCCAGTCGGTCCAGCGGATCTGGGTCGAGGTGCGGACCGTCCTGAAGCGCACGGACTTGCCGAACTGCTCGAAGTCGCACGACCGGGTGAAGCTGCGGTCCTTGGAGTCCCAGTCGGTGCCCAGGGTGTAATAGACCTTGTAGTTCCCGTCGCGCACGCCCTGGATCCTGAACTTCGACTTCTTGCGGACGTAGACGCGGATCGCCTTCTTCTTGCCGCGCACCAGCACCACGACCGCGTCCCGGCTGTTGCCGTTCTTCAGTTCGAGGTAGGCCCGCCCGGGACGGCCCTCGGAGTTGATGTACTTGCCGTTGGACAGGCGGCGGGACCGCTCCTTGCCGACCTTCACCGGGACGACGTCGGCGCGGTAGTCGCCCAGGTCGGCCAGCGCGTTCCCGCTCTCGCGGACGGGCGACAGCTGCCCCGCCTCCTGCACCCCGGTCAGCACGGCGGGCCCGGTGCAGACCTCCTGTGCCCGCACGTCCTCCTGCGCCGCGGACAGGGCGGCCACGAGCCTGCGCAGCGCGCCCGCGTAGGCGCCGTGCGCGGTCCTCACCTCAGGGGGCGGCATCAGGGCCTCCAGCCTGGCGACCGCCTCCTCCATCGAGGCGACCGTCTTCTCCAGCCGCTCGTCGAGCCCCTTGCCACCGGTCGCGTCCAGCTTCTTGAGCGCCTCCCTGATCGGGCCGCGCGCCTTGTCGAGCTCGGCCCGGTAGGCCTCGGGGGTCAGGCCCGTGGGGGTGGGCGTGCCGCTGGAGGGCGCGCTCGTCCCTCCGCCGCCCGCCGTCCCCACGACACCGCCCGCGGTGGCCGAGCCGACCACGGGATCACTGGAGGTGCCGGAGGTGCAGGCGGTCAGGGCCAGCACGGTGACCACGGCACAGGACAGCAGACGGGGGGTAGTCACCTGCCCCACTATCGCCGGATCGATCACGACACGTCAACGGGGAACCGCCCTTTCTCCGAATCGTCGCTCAGCCGGTGGCGGGACGTCCGGCCGTCGCAGGAACAGCGCGGAAAGAGACATGAAACAACTCTCATAAACGTGTCGTGATTTATCGAGACACGAGAGGCAACGCAGGCGTACATGCCGTTGAAAGCGATTCCATTCCGCCTCTTCCCCGCCGGCGGACGGCCCGGCCTCGGGGCGGACGGCCTAATCCGCCGGGCGGACCACGAGCAGGGAGCGGGGCCGCTTGGTGAACTCCACGTCTCCCGTCACGGTGAACGTCTCGCCGTCGCGCGCCAGCCGTACCACTCCGGTGGGCGAGGAGACCTTCAGCGTGTCGGCCTGCCACTGCTGGTAGTGCCGGGAGAGGCCGAGCCCGCCCAGCAGCACGCTGGTGAGCGCGCGCAGCCGGGACAGCCTGGAGGTGGCGGTCAGCAGCCGGACGTCCAGCAGCCCGTCCTCCAGCCGCCGCCTCAGGCGGGGCGCGGCTCCGCGCGAGTCGTAGCGGCAGTTGCCGACGAACAGCAGCCAGACCCGCCGGGGGACGCCGTCGACGACCACCTTCTCGGGCTCGGCGGTGCGCAGCACGCGGCTCAGGGCCCACAGCAGCGCGGGCCACTTGCCGACGCGCCGCTCGACGGACTCGCGCCGGTCGACGAGCTCCGGGTAGACGCCGATGCTGGCGTTGTTGAGGAAGACCCGGCCGGCCACCTCCCCCACGTCCACCGCGACCACCCCGCCCGACCGGTAGGCGGTCATCGCCTCCTCGAGACCGTCCAGCCCCAGCGCCCCGGCGAAGTGGTCGAGCGTGCCCGCCGGGATGACCAGCAGCGGCCTGCGGTGCTCCAGCGCGGCCTGCGCCCCGAGGTTGACCGTGCCGTCGCCTCCCGCGACCGCGAGCACCCGGGCACGGGCGGCGGCCTCGCTCATCAGCTCCGCCATGTCCCGCCCGTCCGCCTCGACCACCTCGGCGCCGGGCAGCGCGGCCCGCACCGTCGCGGCCGTGGACGGCTCGCCGCCCGCCACGGGGTTGATCACGGCCACCACGCCCCGGCCGTCGGGGTCGTGACCGGGCACCGGCGGCGCGGTGACCACGCGCGGCGCGCCCGTCACGGCCTCCGGCCAGAGCCGCCGGGTGCCCAGCCCGGTCACCACGCCGATCGCGGCCCCCGCCAGAACGTCACCGGGGTAGTGCACGCCGGTGTAGACGCGGGAGAAGCAGACCGCCGCCGCGAGCAGCGCGACGGGCAGCGCGACCGCGACCGGAGCCTCCATGGCCACGGCGGTGGCGAACGCGGCGGCCGAGGCGGAGTGGCCGGACGGGAACGACGCCGACGCGGGCACCTTGATCATCCGCGCCAGCGGGAGGCCGTCCAGCGACGGCCGGGTCCGGCCGAAGAGCTGCTTGCCGACCAGGTTCACCAGGGGGCTGGCCAGGCTGACCGCCAGCAGCCCGCGGGTCGCGGCGCGGCGCAGTGGCCGCTGCCCGCTGACCGCCAGCGTCCCGGCGAGACCGGCCCAGAGCAGCGAGTTGTCGGCCGCGCGCGACAGGGCGGGCACGAGGCGTTCGAGACCGGGGAGCCGGGCGTCCGCCACCGTGGTGAACAGCCGCCGGTCCAGCCTGCCGAGCCTCGACCTCCACCGCATGCGCTCCACCTTTCCGAATGACGAGGGAGTGAACAGCCACTTGATTCTGTCGCATACCCCGATATCCGGCGCACGCGCAATTTCTTGTCCTCCCATAATTCCAACAAGAGAGGCTATTTACAGAAATGGGGTGAAATGAACGAGAAGCGGCTCGCCACCGGCTACCGGGGCGTCCGGGCCGGGGCGTCGGCGGGATCGTCCAGGTCACCCAGGTCGTGCCCCCGGGCCCGCAGCTCGGCCTCGACCGCGGCGCAGACCGTCTCCACGACCGTGACGCGGGCCAGCCGCTTGTCGTCTCCCGCCACCACGTGCCAGGGCGCCTTCGGGTGGTCGGTGCGGGCGAGCATGTCCTCCACCGCGGCCTCGTACTGCGGGCGCTTGTCGCGGTTGCGCCAGTCCTCGTCGGTGAGCTTCCAGGCCCGCAGGGGATCGGCCGCCCGGTCCCGGAAGCGCCGCAGCTGCTCCTCCTCGGAGACATGCATCCAGAACTTGACCATGATCATGCCCTCGGCGACGAGGGTCCGCTCGAACTCCACGATCTCGCCGTAGGCCCGCGACCACTGCTCCTCGGTGGCGAAGCCCTCCACGCGCTCCACCAGCACCCGCCCGTACCAGGAACGGTCGAGCACGGCCATGCCGCCCCAGCCGGGCAGGACGGGCCAGAACCGCCACAGGAAGTGGTGCCGCTTCTCGTCGTAGGTGGGCGCCGCGAACTGCGCGACCCGCACGTGCCTCGGGTCGAGCGGGCGTACCAGCCGCTTGATGGCCCCTCCCTTGCCCGAGGCGTCCCAGCCCTCGAACACCGCGCAGAGCGGAGGGCCGATGCGCTTCTCCCCGACCTGCCCGCCCAGCACGAGCCGCAGGCGCAGCAGACGGTCCAGGGCGGCGTCGAGCCGCTCGGCCGCCTCCCTTTTATGCAGCTTCTGCGACAGATCAACCTGAGACAACCGATTCATGGGCATCAGCCTCGCATCCTCGGTGAGGCACAGGCCACCCGCCCCGGACCGTCCGTCCGGACCGCCCGTCCGGACTGCCCCGGCTCAGGCCACGGTGATCCGGAAGATCGCCTCACCCGAGGCGCGCCTGCTCTGCTCGTCGGCGGGCACCCGATCGGCCGGGCAGCGCCGGCAGTTGGAGATCGTGACGGTGGTCGTGCCGGGGCGCTTGGCGTTGAAGACGAAGTAGCGGATCCCGCCCGCGCCGGGCTCATCGGAGGCGGCCCGGTACTCCTCGCTGATGAACGAGGCCACCATGACGTCCGGCAGGTCGGGCATCAGCCAGCTGTCCCCGGCGGAGGTGTTCTCGTCCACGGCGAGCGAGAACCGCTGGCCGGGGGTGAGGCGGACGTCCGCTGTCCTGCCGGCTCCCCCGTGGACGATCAGGCCCAGGTCCGAGACGGCGGATCCGGCGCCGCACCCCGCGACGAGCGCCAGCAGCAGCAGGACGGCCAACCACGTTCGGTGAATCACGCAGTTCACAGTAGCGACCGCGGCGGCCGGCGCCTCAGGGGGCCGCGCCGTCCCATTCCTCCAGCGGGGCGCAGTGCCAGCGCCATTCGCTCTGGTGGGGATGCCCGGGGAGGTCCGCGCGGCCGTTGGCCCACAGCAGCGTCCGCCATGGATCGGCGCCGTGCGGCGCCCAGGGGAACAGGCGGCGCAGGGTCGCCTCGCTCAGCTCGGCGGACGGGGTGAACGGCAGCTCCAGGCCCAGGGAGGCGTCGTAGGTGTGCATCAGCATCTCGTCGCAGGACATGCCCGCGAACCCGGAGGCGTCGGCCATGCCGTACGGATGCCAGCCCCGCGCCCCGGCCGGGGCGCCCTGGACGACCCTGGCCACGACCGTGGCGAACGTCGCGAGGGTGGCGGCCAGGTCCGCCGGGGGGCTCTCCGGCCGCACCCGTACATCCATCGTGCTGAGTTCGCGCTGCCCTGCGGCGAAGTCCGTGGCGTACCACAGGAGGGTGTCGGAGATGTGCGCGACCGCCTGGGCGACGGTCCACTCCATCCCGGGTATCCCCTTCCCCCAGTCACGGTCGAGCCCTGATTCGAGGAAGGCCCGGCATTCCTCCGCCGTCTGGAGAACCGTTTTCGCGTCCATCGGACGATCTTCTCAGAGACGCCGGACCCCGGACCCCCGGCCGCCTCTCAGAGACGCCGGGCTCCCGGCCCTGGCCGCTTCTCAGAGACACCCCGGCTCCCGCCCCTGGCCGCCTCTCAGAGACGCCGGGCTCCCGGCCCCTGGTCGGCGAGCTCGTCGCCGGGGTTGACCAGCGCGCACTGCTCGAACGACAGGCAGCCGCAGCCGATGCACTCGGTGAAGCGGTCGCGCATCCGCTCCATCCTCTCGATGCGGGCGTTGATCTCCTTGCTCCAGCACTCGGAGGCACGGACCCAGAACTCGCGGCTGGGCGGGACGTCGGCCGGCAGGAAGCCCAGCACCTCCCCGATCACCGACAGCGGCATGCCGACGCTCTGCGAGGCGCGGATGAACGCGACCCGGCGGAGGGTGGTGCGGTGGTAACGGCGCTGGTTGCCGGTGGTGCGCCGGCTGTGGATGAGCCCCTCCCGCTCGTAGAAGCGCAGTGCGGAGGCGGCTACGCCGCTGCGCTCGGCCAGCTCGCCGATGGTCAGTTCCTTGGTGATCATCTGGTCGGCTCCCTGGCGGTCATCGCGGATTCCGGCATGCCGGCCGCCCCTGCTCGGACATGAACCGCAGTTTAGGTCCGGGGCCGCCGGGCGTCAGCCCAGCCGGGCGCGGTAGACCTCCCTGGCCCGTCCGATCAGCTCCAGGTGGTCGCCGAGCTGCCCGGCGGTCTCGAACGTGCCCTGCCGGCGGAGCAGCGTCTCCATGCCGTCCAGCCACTCCAGACACCAGCGGACGTCCTGTTCCCTGGCCACGTGACGGCCGGCGACGTCGAGGTAGACCGGGCTGGTGTGGGCGTAGGCGCCGCCGGTGAAGGCGCGCTCGTGCGGCCCGCCGACGGCCAGGGCGACGACGTAGGTGGGGTCGCCGGCGACCAGCTCGCAGGTCAGCTCGGCGGGCGGTCCCTCGGCCAGGACGCCGTCGGCGGTGCGGATCTCCAGCCTCTCCACCTCGGGGCCGATCGATCTCGCGGTGACCGTGACCCGCTCTCCCGGTGAGAGGTCCAGGGTGGCGCCCGGTCCGTGCCCGTCGACCGACAGCTCCAGCCAGGGACCGGTGGTGCCGAACGTACGGCCCCGCCTGACGGCCTCGGCGAACGATCCGGCGGTGAGCGGGCCGTCCACCTGGGCGTAGACACGGGCCCAGCCGGGCGGATTGGACTGGTTGCCGCGCCGGGCGAAGGAAACCATCGCGTCGGTCCCGGCGGTGACCGCGATCCGGTTGCCGGCGCCGATCAGGTGCCGGTAGACGACGGCGGTCGCGGCGATCGAGGAGTGGTTGAGCACGTCGAGGCTGTCCACGAGGCCGAGGGCGGCATCGGCGACGATCTCCCTGGAGGAGCAGTTGCGTCCCTGCCACAGCAGGTGGTCGGGGCCGTCGGTGTCGGAGACCGGGTTGTGGAAGGGATGGCTGTAGCCCATGAGCGCGCCGAGGCCGCGCAGCTCCTCGCAGGCGACGCTGTTGGGCGGCCAGTCCACGCTGCCCAGGAAGCCGGTGTGGAAGCGCGAGGGGGGCGCGGAGAGGCCGAAGGCGTAGAAGTGGCCGAGCAGGTCGTTGCGGTATTCGACGCCGAGCCTGGCCAGGTGGGTGGCGTCCGACCACGGCAGGTCCCGGCCGGCCCAGTGCGCCAGCGCCTCGGAGTCGTAGACGCGCGCCGAGGAGACGTTCCCGGCCACCAGGTTGAGCACGTGCAGGTCCTCGCCGTGCTGCATGGCCGCCGCCAGCTCCGGGGTGCCGACCATGTCCCCGGCCCAGTTGAGGTGGGCGTGCATGTCCCCGCCGTACCAGCCCAGCGCCGCCGCGTCGTAGATCCGCTCGGGCGCCAGCTCGACCAGCGTCTCCCCGCCGGCCGCGGGGGTGATCGCCAGCTCGGCGGAGCCGTACTCCATTCCCCTGGAGACCCGCACGGTCAGCGGCTCGGCCGGGACGTCCAGCACCACGTCGTCGCCGTGGAAGTAGGGCAGGACGTGGTAGTCGCGCCTGGCCGGGGCGCCCTCGGGGTACCAGCCCTGCCCGTGCGCGCCGTACACGCTCCACTTGCACGGGAACCCGGCGCGCAGCCGCAGGCGTGCGGCGGCGGCGGGGCGGGTCAGGGGCGCCAGGTCCACCCGCCCGCCGTCGGCGATCACCTCGCTCCCGCTGGTTATCTTGACGAGGCGCGCGCCGCGCGGGCCGATCTCGTGCGCCCGGCCGTCCACCAGCACGGTGACCGGCTCGTCCCGGGCGGAGTCGACCAGCAGCGTCGTGCGCAGGGGCTCGCCGTCCAGTACGGCCAGCGGGTGCGCCTCGACCGCGAGGCCCTCCCCGGTGAGCCGGAGGGCCGCGAGGTTGTCCGACACCTTGCCCGCCAGGACGTTGCGCACGACCTCGTCCATGTCCAGCTCGGCGAAGCGCTCCACCAGCTCGCCGGAGGACGCCTGCGGGTGACGGGCCCGGATCATGCCCTGCCAGACGTCCCGGAAGGTCGCGGTGCCCATCAGATAGGCGTCGGCGGTCATGGACCTGACGTAGGGGATCGGGTCCTCGCCCCAGGTGACCCCGTGTTCGGCGAGCAGCGCCCGGTACTCCTCCAGGGCCCGCGCCACGGCGGGGGGCATGGCCGAATCGTCACACATGGTTCTCTCCCCGTGATGGACTCCTCGTGATCGCCGTCATCGTGGCACGCCCGGCACGGGCCGCCCGGGGGGATGGTGGGCCATAAGTGTTGATTTATAGCTATCTGAGGGACAGAGGTGATGCGCAGACGGTCAGCTCCCTCCCCAAGGCCCACGGGCCCCGGGGAGGGCGGCGCGTCAGGTCGCCGGCGCGGTGTTCCCGGCGGCCGGCGCCGTGCCGAGGCGCATCTTCATCGCGTGCTCCACGAGGGTGATCAGCACCTTCTTGCCGGACTCCCGTTCGCGGGCGTCGCACAGCACGACCGGGATGTCCGGATGGAGGGTCAGGCCGAGCCGGACCTCGTCGAGGTCGTACCGGCGGGCTCCGTCGAAGCAGTTCACCGCGACGATGAAGGGCGTCTCGCGCCGCTCGAAGTAGTCGAGGGAGGGGAAGCAGTCGGCCAGCCTGCGGGTGTCGGCCAGCACGACCGCGCCCATCGCGCCGAGCGCCAGCTCGTCCCAGAGGAACCAGAACCGTTCCTGCCCCGGCGTGCCGAACAGGTAGAGCCGGTAGTCGTCGCCGATGGTGATGCGGCCGAAGTCCATCGCGACCGTGGTCGTCTGCTTGGTCTCCACCCCGGACAGGTCGTCGATCCCGATACCCCGGTTGGTCAGCGTCTCCTCGGTGCGCAGCGGCTCGATCTCGGAGACCGCGCCGACCAGTGTGGTCTTGCCGGCCCCGAAGCCTCCGGCGACCAGGATCTTGATCGCCTTGGGCAGCTTGACCCGCCCGGCGTCACGGTCAGAGCGCGCGGAGTCCATCGAGCACCGCCCTGTACAGCCTCTCGTCGTGCATGTCCGTCTCCGAATGAGGTTCTTGCAGGGCGATGAATCCCTGGTCCAGCAGGTCGCTGAGCAGGACACGGATGGTGCCGGCCGGAAGGTTCATGTGCGCGGCGATCTCCGCGACCGACTGGGGCTGGCGGCAGAACCGGACGATGGCCAGGCACTCCGGGTCGAGACCCGTCTCCCGCGGGGAGGCGGAGCGGACGGTCACCGCCAGCGTGATGAGGTCGAACCTGCCCCTGGTCGGTTCGGTCCTGCCCCGGGTGAGCACGTACGGCCGGACGATCGGCCCGGCCGCCTCGCCCACCCACTGCGTCTCTGGATGCTGTTCGAAGGGGTTCATCGCGGGGCGTCGTCCGTGGTGGGCCCCGCCGCCCGCGCGGGCGAGGTGAGGTACTGGCCGACCCGGGTGACGAGCATGGCCATCTCGTAGGCCACGAGGCCGACGTCGGCCTCGTGGGTGCAGAGCACCGCCAGGCAGGCGCCCTGCCCGGCCGCGGTCACGACCAGATACGCCGACCGCATCTCGATGATGGTCTGGCGCACCGCGCCGCCGTCGACCCGGTCGCTGACCCCCCGGCCCAGACTCTGGATCGCCGATCCCACGGCGGCCAGGTGCTCGGCGTCGGACTGGCCGAACCCCGCCGACGCCGCCAGCAGCAGGCCGTCGGCGGAGAAGACGATCCCGTGCTCAGCTTCCCCCACTCGGGCGACCAGGTCATCCAGCAACCAGGCCAGGTCGGTGAAAGATCCTGTTCCCTGCACCACTCGTTGTCCTCTTTCTGCCGGCGGGCGTCCGGTCACCGGCCTCCGGCGGCTCGTCGGCGCCGGGCCGGCATGCGCGAATCGAGATCGTCACTTGCGTCACATGCGGGGTTCTCCGCCGTTCACGGGGTCATCACCCCGCTCGGCCAGCTGTGCCGCGTCGGAGCGGCCGCGGCGCGTGCCGTCCTGGAAGGACGCCATGGCCGCGCGGATCATCTCCGGGGAACGCTCGTCGTCGTCCTCGGGTGCGGGCGCGGGCGCCGGGTCGTCGTCCTGGAGCGGGGCGGCGAGGTGGGTCTGCKGGACCCGGCGCGGCAGGCCGCCCGGCGTGTGGCTGGTGTCGGGCGGGGGCAGGAC
>NZ_NGFP01000167.1 GCF_002149035.1 Streptosporangium minutum | reverse complement strand
GCCCCGTCCAGCCGAACCCGGCCCCCACGACCTCCGCCCTGGCCGAGCAGAAGACGGTCACCTTCGCGGCCCCCACGCCCGGCGCCTTCGGTGAGAACCGCACCCCGCGTTCGAGCTCCCGCAGGAGCAGCCGCGGCTCCGCTCCGGGCAACGGCGCCCCCTCCCGGCCCGACCCGKTGAGCGACCCGCTCGCCGGCCCCTACTCACGCGGCACCGGCCCGGCGACCTCCAGCGGCTCGATGCCCGCACTCGGCGCGACCGGCGGGCCCCTCGGCTCGGACCCCGGCGCCGCACCGCTCCCCCCGATGCCCCCGATGGGCCCCACGACCAGCGGCGGCTTCCCCGCGACGCCGAACGCCGGCAACCCGCTCGCCGCGCCGTACGGCGCCCCGCCCGAACCGCCCAGGCCCGCCGCCGACAATCCCTGGGCCCAGGCCACCGCTCCGGGCTCGGGAGGCTGGGCGGCCGCGAACACCGCCGACATACTCGACGACCCTGCGCCGTCCTACAACTCGTACCAGACGCCGGTGTACGGCGCCCCGCCCGCCGCCTCCTACGAGGTGAGCGCCGGCTGGGCCACCATCGACGACGACGCGCTCACCGGCCCCACACCGGCGGTCTCGACCCCGACGGGGCCCTCCCGCAGCGTCTCCGCCTATGACGACCGCACGGCCGAGGCCCGGCCGGGGGCCGCAGGCGGTTACGGCTACCAGCCCGACGGACGGCGCGCCACGCCGGCACCCCCCGCCGCCTGGTCCGAGCCCATCCCCGGCGCAGGCACGAGCTGGCCGACCTACGACGATCTTTACGGCACCGGTCCCGCCG
This sequence comes from Streptosporangium minutum, assembly GCF_002149035.1. Taxonomy (GTDB): domain Bacteria; phylum Actinomycetota; class Actinomycetes; order Streptosporangiales; family Streptosporangiaceae; genus Streptosporangium; species Streptosporangium minutum. The sequence continues at coordinate 19,795 of NZ_NGFP01000167.1, read as the reverse complement.
GGACCGCCGCCACTCCCGAGGGACAGGACCGCGCCGGCTCCCGGGGCAACCACCACCGGGCACAGGAGCCGGACTACCCCGACTATTACCGCTGATTTCTTCCCGCCCTGCGTAAAGGCCTCCGATAACCGCTTAAGCGGAGAGGGGCACACAACATAAGGTCTGTCTCATGGGGACGGACACGAAGAGTTACAGACCGCTCGCGAAGAGTGGCATCACATCCGTGCTGCGGCATGACCTGCCCGCCTCCCTGGTGGTCTTCCTGGTGGCGGTGCCCCTCTCGCTGGGCATCGCCGTGGCCTCTGGGGCACCACTGGCGGCCGGGCTCATCGCAGCCGTGGTAGGCGGCCTGGTGGCGGGCGCCCTGGGCGGCGGGGCCGTCCAGGTGAGCGGTCCCGCAGCCGGGCTCTCACTGGTGGTGGCCGAGCTGGTTACGACATACGGCTGGCGCGCCACCTGCATGATCACCTTGATGGCGGGCGCCCTGCAGCTCCTTCTGGGACTGTTCCGGGTCGCCCGCGCGGCGCTGGCGGTCTCCCCCGCCGTGGTGCACGGCATGCTCGCGGGGGTCGGCGTGGTGATCGCCCTCTCCCAGTTGCACGTGGTGCTCGGCGGCAGCCCGCAGCGATCGGCGATCGGAAACCTGATCGAGCTGCCCCAGCAGATCATCCACAACCACAGCCACGCGGTCTTCGTCGGTCTGCTCACCATCGCGGTCCTGGTCGGCTGGACCCGGCTGCCGCAGCGGCTGCGGATCGTCCCGGCGCCGCTGGCGGCCCTGTTCGCCGCCTCGGCGACCGCCGGGGCCCTCGGCTGGGACGTCACCCGGGTCGACCTGTCGCAGAGCCTGAGCGAATGGGCCACGCCGATCTGGCCCAGAGGCGACTGGCACGGCATCATCGGGGCGGTGCTGCTGGTGGCGCTGCTGGCCGGGGTGGAGTCGCTGCTCTCCTCGGTGGCCACCGACAAGCTGCACGACGGCAAGCGGTCCGACCTGGACAGGGAGCTCACCGCCCAGGGCGTGGCCAACATGGTGACCGGCGCGCTGGGCGGCCTGCCCATCGCCGGGGTCATCGTGCGCAGCACCACCAACGTCCGCGCCGGGGCGCGCAGCCGCTGGTCGACGGTCCTGCACGGCCTGTGGATCCTGGTGTTCGCGGTCTGCCTGGGGTGGACGATCAAGTTGATCCCCATGGAGGCGCTGGCCGCCCTGCTGGTCTTCATCGGCGTCCAGATGGTCAACGTGGGGCACCTGCGCAACCTCCGCGGCCACGGCGAGATCCCGATATACGTCGTCACCATGGCCGGAGTGGTGCTGGTCGGCCTCGCCGAAGGCGTGCTGCTCGGCTTCGGCCTCGCCATGCTGTCGGCGCTGCGCCGCCTCACCTGGATCACCGTACGGGCCAAGCCCGAGTCCGACGGCCGCTGGCACGTGCTGATCGGCGGTTCCCTGACCTTCCTCGGCGTGCCGAGACTCACCTCGGAGCTGCGCGCCGTACCGGCCGGGGCCGCGGTGGAGCTGGACCTGAACATCGACTTCATGGACAACGCCGCCTTCGAGGCCATCCACACCTGGCGGCACGACCACGAACGCGGCGGCGGCACCGTCGACATCGACGAGATCCACGACGAGTGGTACGCCATGGCCGCCAGCGGGGCCCGGATGTTCCCGGCCAAGACGCCGCCGCGTGCGCCGGAGCGCTGGTGGCTGCCCTGGGCCCATCGGCGGCGGGGACGGCCCGCGCCCGCGAGCCCCCTGGTCCCCGCCCAGCACTCACCCGCGGAGGGCAGCCCCGCCGTGCCCGACCTGCTCGCCGGGGCACGGGAGTTCCACCGTCGCACGGCTCCGCTGATCCGCCCGTTCCTGCTGGCGATGGCCCGCAAGCAGGAGCCCTCCCATCTCTTCATCACCTGCGCGGACTCCCGGGTCGTGCCGAACCTGATCACCGCCAGCGGTCCCGGTGACCTGTTCACCGTCCGCAACATCGGCAACCTGGTGCCGCGCCTGGGGGCTGCGCCGCCGGACGACTCGGTGGCGGCGGCGATCGAGTACGCCACCGGCGCGCTCAACATCCGGACCATCACGGTCTGCGGCCACTCCGGCTGCGGCGCCATGGCCACGCTGCTGAGCGGCTACGAGAAGGCGGCGGAACTGCCCGCGCTCAGCCGCTGGCTGCACCACGGCAACCACAGTCTGGCCCGGTTCATCGCCACCGAGAGCGACGGCGCCGACGACGGCCCGCTGGACCGCCTCTGCAGGGTCAACGTGATCCAGCAACTGGAGAACCTGCGGACCTATCCCCAGGTGGACCGGCTCGTCCGGGCCGGACGCCTGCAACTGGTGGGCCTCTACTTCGACATCGGCACGGCCCGGGTCCACGTCCTCGAACAGCCGCCGCTCACGGCCAGTCCGCTCTGAGCGTACGGCTTGCGCCAAGGGTGAAAGCACGTTGTCCGCTGCCGGGGCGGACCGAAGAATGAGGCGCTATGAGAACTCTGGTCATCGGCGGTTCGGTCTTCCTCGGCCGGGCGATCGTCGAGGAGGCGCTGCGGCGCGGGCACGAGGTAACGACGTTCAACCGGGGCAGGAGCGGTGTCGACCTGCCCGGCGTCGAGGCGGTCAGGGGCGACCGCGAGGTCGCCGAGGATCTGGCACGCCTCACCGACGGCAGGCGGTGGGACATCGTCGTCGACGTCTGCGGCTACGTCCCCCGCGTCGTCGGCGAGTCGGTGCGCGCGCTCAACGGCAGGGCGGCCACCTACACCTTCATCTCCAGCATCTCGGCCTGCTCCGACTGGCCGGAGCCCGGGGCGGTCGACGAGAGCGCGCCCCGGTTCGAGTGCGCCCCGGACGCCGGTCCCGAGGACGGGGACTACGGCACGCTCAAGGCGGGCTGCGAACGCGCGGTGGAGCAGGGCTTCGACGGCAACGTCCTGATCATCGAGCCTGGCCTCCTGCTCGGCCCGCACGAGGACGTCGGCCGCCTGCCCTGGTGGCTCACCCGGATCGCCCGGGGCGGGCGGGTGCTCGCCCCCGGCGATCCGGACGTGGCGATGCAGGTCATCGACGTCCGCGACATCGCCGCCTTCACCCTGACCCAGGCGGAGGCCGGGGTGAACGACCGCTTCTTCACCAGCGGGGTGCAGGGCAACATCGCCTTCGGCGACTGGCTGGCCGAGTGCCGCGCGGTGACCGGATCGGACGCGGAGTTCGTCTGGGTGAAGGACCGGTTCCTGCTCGACCGGGAGATCCAGCCCTGGACCGAGCTGCCGCTCTGGGCCCCGCGGACCCCGGAGTTCGCCGGGCTCTGGCTGCCGTCGTCCGCCAAGGCCCACGCGGCGGGGCTGCGCTGCCGCCCCGTCGCCGAGACCGTCCGCGACACCTGGGCGTGGCTCCGCGAGATCCCGGTGGAGGAGCGTTCCTTCGGCCGGCACGGCATCGCCCCCGAGAAGGAGGCCGGAATCCTCGCCGAGTGGGCATAAAGCCTTTCACGGACATCCGGCTCGGCTCAGACGCGCACGGTCCCCCTCCCCAGGGCTTCCGCGACGGGGAGGGGGCGGCGTGAGGCAGACCGGCGCCTGTCCGGGCAGGCTCCCTGATCTCTCCGGCTCCGCCGGGGCATGAGACTCCGTCAGGGCACGGAGAAGCGGGCGACTGGCGTGGAGGCCGGCGATGACCGAATGGCATGACCTGCGGGAGGACCTGGTCGCGCAGGTGTGCGAGCGCGGGATCAGCCCGGCCGTGGCCGACGCGCTGCGGGCGGTGCCCCGGCACGTGTTCCTGCCGGAGGTCCCGGTGCACGCCGTGTACCGGGACGACGCCATCGTGACCAAGCGCGACGCGGAGGGCCGGCCGATCAGCTCGTCGTCACAGCCGGCGATCATGGCCCTGATGCTCGACCAGCTCGGCGTGGAGCCGGGCCAGCGGGTGCTGGAGATCGGGTCGGGGACGGGCTACAACGCCGCGCTGCTGTCCCACCTGGTGGGGCCGGGAGGTCAGGTCGTGAGCGTCGACATCGACGCCGACCTGGTCACACGGGCCCGTGACCACCTGGAGCGGGCCGGGCATCCCGAGGTGATGGTGGTGTGCGGGGACGGCGCGGAGGGGTTCGCGCCGCAAGCCCCCTACGACCGGGTGATCGCCACCGTCGGGGTATGGGACCTGGCCCCGGCCTGGCTGGACCAGCTCGGCCCCGGCGGGCGCGTCGTCGCCCCGCTGGATCTGCACGGGGTGCAGCGCTCGGTGGCCCTGGAGCGGGCGGGCGGGCACTGGAGGAGCCGGTCGGTGGTGCCCTGCGGGTTCATGCGGATGCGAGGTCCCTCCGCAGGCCCGGAGACGACCCGGGTGCTGGATCCCGGATCCGACCTCACGATCTCGTTGCCGGAGGGGGGCGGGATCGGCGATCTTCTGACGGCGCTCGACGGCCCGGTCACCGAGCTGTTCACCGAGGTGAACACCGGGCTCGCGCAGCTCGTCGACGGGCTGAGCCTGTGGCTGGCGGTGCGTGAACCCCGCTGGTGCACCCTGTCGGAGACACAGCCTGGACGGCTGGCGGCGGGCCCCCTCGACCTGCGGGGCCTCAAGACGCTCATCGGAATCGTCGAAGGCGACAGCCTCTGCGTGCTGGAGCCGGAAGCGTACGACACCCTCGTCGCGCGGGCCTTCGGGCCCGATGCGGCCAGGCTCGCCGGTGATCTCGCCACCCACATCGAGGCATGGGACAGGGCAGGACGTCCGATGACGGACGGACTGCGCGTCGACGCCCATGTCGGCGCCGTGCCCGTCGGCGGGCTGGCCATCCGCAAACGGCACACCACGCTCGCCCTGTCCTGGGACACCGGCTGAGCCCCGCGCCGAGCCCTCGTCCGGGAAGGGGCGGGTTGCGGCACGCACAGGCCGGGGCCGAGCGTGGCCTCCCGCATCCAGCCTCCCGGCCGTCCGGTAACCACGCAGATGCTGCGGATCCCCGCTGTCGGCATGTCCACAGGAGATCAGAGGCCGTCGGTTCACCGGTCTTCTCCCGCCGGAGACGATTGGTCCTCCTCTTGCGGGGAAGCGGGGGTGGGAACAGAAGGAGCTCCGCCATGACCGATGCTCTGCGCCTGCCGGTGAGGTCCGAGAACGCGACGCTGGTCCTGAGGCCCGAGGGAGAGCTGGATGTGAACACCGCGGCGCAGTTACAGTCGTGGCTGGACGACTACCTCGCCCGCGGCCCGCAGCCCGCGACCCTGGTGGACCTGTCCGGGCTGACCTTCGTCGACTCCCCCGGACTGGCCGCGCTGCTGGCGATGCGCCGGCGACTGACCGGCGAGGGCGCGGTCGTCGCCTACGCCGATCCGACCCCGCAGCCGGCGCGGCTGCTGCGCATCACGGGCCTGGCGGCCAACCTCCCGGTCTTCGACACTCTGCACGAGGCGCTGCGGTCGCTGGCCGCCCGCTGAGCCGCAGTGGCCGGCCACCCGCCGGGAGACGTGCCCCGGAGCCCATCCGGACCGCCGTCCCTGCCGGACGCCTCCCTGCCCCGTCAGGCCTCTCAGGCGGGAGCCGTGGACGGGTCCGGCGACCGCCCGCCGGCGCCGTACGCGCCGGAGGCCGGGTCAGGATCGGGAGCGCAGGAGGGTGACGGCGTCGGCGGCGGTGGGCTGGACGGTGAAGGCGTGGGCGAGCCCGGTCAGCCGGAAGATCCTGGTGAGCCGGGAGTTGAGGCCGGCCAGGGCGACGGCTCCGCCGCGCTCCTGCAGGAGTTTACGGATGGCCAGGAAGATCCTGATCCCGGTGGAATCACAGAAGTCCAGACCGGTCAGGTCCAGCACCAGATCCCGGTGGTCCGGGGTGAGAGCGGCCTGGATGTCGGCGCGCAGCTGCTCGGCGTTGGTGAAGTCGAGATCACCGGACAGGGCGATCACCGGCACCGGCGCCACAGCCTGCTGCGCACCGGTTTCAAGGGTGAATCGGACGGCAGCGGTCACCGGACATCTCTCCAATCAGGACGGGTGGGATGCCCAGGATGCCGCACCGATGCCGATCGCCGGCCTGTGGCGGCCCGCGGGACGTCCACGTCGCTCACCCGCTTCCTCACATCCCTCACTGCCGCTCACCGGCCCCTCCGGCAGGAAGACGATCAGAGCCGACGCGACCACGCTCATCCTACCGACGGCCCGCGACGGCCTCCCGCTCATCGCGTGAACCCGGCGACGGCGGCGGGCATGTACGGCCGGGGATGGGCCACGAGACCGCCTCCGGCTCTCCGGCGTGCGTCAGGAGATCCGTAACACTGATAGGAAGGGACACGCCTGCCCTGAAACCCGCAGGCGTAAGGAGCTCATCATGTTGTTCGGGGCCGGGCATGGCTCGGCGTTCACCATCTCGTGTGACCTTCACGAGAACGCGGCCGTGGTCCGCGTCGGCGGAGAGCTCGGGTTCCATTCAGCCCCGCTCTTACGGGAGCAGCTACGCCGCATCTGGGACGGGCCCGACAGTCCCTTCCTCGTCGTGGACCTGACGGAGGTCACCTTCTGCGATTCGGTCGGGCTGAGCGAGCTGGTCTCGGCCCTGCAGCACAGCGAGGCGACGGGCACCCGTTTCGTCCTCAGCGGCGTTCACGGGCCCCTGGCGCGCGTGCTGACGATCACCGGCCTCCGCAAGGCCTTCGAGATCCACCCCAGCTCCGATGACGCGCTGCGGCAGGCGGCCGAGGCCCGGCCGGATCTGCCCGGCGGCGGGCGCCCTCTGCCGTCGGATCCGGACGGCACACCGTCCTCGGCCGCCCACTGACCGCCTCCCGTACGGCGTCCGCACCGGAGGTGGCGGCTGTGGCGGACGGGCCGGGAACGGTCGTCGTGGCGCCCTGCCCGCCGGCCGCCGCGACGGCTGTAGGTCGTACGGTGCCCTTCCGCATCCGCGGGAGGCCCCGCGGATACCGTCTCAACAAAAAGAACGACCGATCGGTCTTATTGTGCTAGCGTTTCCCCATGCCAGACGGGAGAAAGCTGCGCGGCCAGCGCAGCCGCGAAGCGATCCTCGACCAGGCCGTCGCCCTGGCCTCCGTCGACGGCCTCGGCGGCCTCTCCCTGGGCCGCCTGGCCGAGGCCGCCGGCGTCAGCAAATCCGGGTTCTTCGCCCACTGGCGCGACAAGGAGCAGCTCCAGCTCGACTGCATCGACCGGGCCCGCCTCCTCTGGCTCGAGCGGGTGATCGCCCCAACCGCCACCACTCCCAGAGGCCTCAGGCGGCTGTTCGCCCTCCATGAGTCCCGCCTCGCCTTCTACGCCGACGGCGTGCTCCCCGGCGGCTGCTTCTTCTTCGTCGCCCAGGTCGAGTTCGACGACCGTCCCGGCCCGGTCAGGGACGGCGTCGCCGCCGCCATGGACGACTGGCTCGGCTACCTCGAACACCGGGTCCAGGACGCCGTCGACCTCGGCGAGCTGACCGCCGACCCGGCCCAGCTCGCCTACGAGATCGAGGCGCTGGGCGAGGCCGCCGTCACCCACGCCCGGCTGCGCGACAGCGACGCCGCCTACCGCCACGCCCGCAGAGCGGTCCTCGACCGGCTGCGCGCGCTCGCCACCGACCCTTCGATCCTCCCGGAGGACTGACCTTTGTCCCACACCCGTCCCGTCCAGGTGCACTTCGACGACCTCGACGCCATGGGCCTGCTGCACAACGCCCGCTACGGCGTGCTCGTCGAACGCGCCATCAGCGCCTTCTGGACCGAGCTCGGCTGGCACTTCGACCCGGCCCGATCCCGGTTCAAGGACGTCTTCCTCGCGGTCCGGGAGTTCCAGATCACCTACCACGTGCCGATCATGGGCGCGGGCGAGCCACTGGTGCACTTCTGGATGGAGCGCATGGGCAACACCAGCGGCGTCTACGGCTTCCGCGTCCTGTCTGCCGACGGCCAGACCGTGCACGCCGAGGGCCGCCGGGTGAACGTCAACCTCGACCCCGCCACGCTGCGGCCCACGCCGTTCAGCGAGGAGATCCGCGACGCCGCGAAGGCGCTGGCCGCGTGATCCGGTCGCGCTGGATCCCCGGCCCCGAGCCCCGCGGCGACGGCCCGGTCGTGGTCAGCCGCACCGACTTCCGCGTGCACCGGATCGTCGACCTGCCGCGGGCCTGCCTTGCGGGGTGGCGGCTGGGCGGGCTGTGGTCGGAGCTGGCGGGCGCGATCGGGGTGTGGCTCTGGGCCGACCTGCCGCGCCGCCGCATCGGGTCGGTGTCGGTGTGGCGGGCCGAGAGCGACCTGCGGGCGTTCGTCCGGCACCCGCTGCACGTCGAGATCATGCGCGCCTACCGCGACCGCGGCACGCTGACCTCCGCCACCTGGAACAGCCCCGCCGCCGCCGGCCGGTGATCCTGTCCGGCCGCAAGGGGGCACCTGTCGCCTCCTGTCCGGTGCCCGCCAGGCGAGCACCGGCCCGGTTCAGCGCTCCGGAGCCGATCCCCTAAAGTGTGCGGCCATGACCACACAGCCTTACCTGTCCGAACTGTTCTCTCTGGACGACCGGGTCGCCGTGGTGACCGGCGGGAGTTCCGGCATCGGCCGCGCCATAGCCGGGGCCCTCGCGCGCGCGGGGGCGAGGGTCGTGGTCGTCGCGCGCAAGGAGGCGGACCTGACCGCCACGGTCGACGAGCTGGCGGCCCACGGCTGCCGTGCGGCCTGGGTGAGCGCGGACCTGAGCACACGCGATGGCGTGCGGGTGGCGGCCGAGAAGGCGGTCGAGGCGTTCGGGGAGCCCGACATCCTCGTGAACAGCGCCGGGATCAACCTGCGCCCGCCGATGGCCGAGGTGGGCGATGACGTGTGGGACGTCACGATGGCGGTGAACCTGGAGGCGCCCTACCTGCTGGGACAGCGGTTCGGTCCCGGCATGGCGGAACGGGGATTCGGGCGGATCATTCACATCAGCTCCCAGCAGGCACACAGGGCGTTCGTCCAGAGCGGCGTCTACGGCGTCTCCAAGGGGGCGCTGGAGTCGCTGGCACGCTCACAGGCCGAGGCGTGGTCGTCGAGTGGCGTCACCTGCAACACGCTCGTGCCGGGATTCGTGATGACGCCGCTCAACGCACGGCTGTCGTCCGACCCCGAGAAGGTGGCGGCGCTGGCCGCTCGCACGATGGTCGGACGCAACGGTCTGGCCGAGGACTTCGCCGGCGCGGCGGTGTTCCTGGCCAGCCGCGCCTCCGGTTACGTCACCGGGCAGGCGATCTTCGTCGATGGCGGGTTCTCCACTCACTGAGTACTCGCTGAGTCCGCCGTGGAAGCACGGGAGAGCCTCGTGGCGTGGTGCGAACCGACCGGGACGCACATCCGCCGGAGGCTCTCCTCCCCCACCGGAACGCCTCCGGATCCGGATCCGCGTGGCTCGGGGATCGGATGACAGCAGCCGCGCGGCTCGGCCGGCACCACCGCACGCCGCAAGAACGGCTCGCAGGGGCAGCGGATCGGCATGAAGCCAGATGCGGGGCAGCGGGTGGGACGAGTCGAGACAGATGAGAGAACTCGTCCCACGGTGTCGGCTGGGGTGTCGGTCAGGCGCCGACGTAGGCCGCGAGATGCTCGCCGGTCAGGGTGGAACGGGCCGCCACGAGATCGGCCGGAGTGCCCTCGAACACGACCCGGCCACCGTCGTGACCGGCCCCCGGACCAAGATCGATGATCCAGTCGGCGTGCGCCATCACCGCCTGATGATGCTCCACCACGATCACCGACTTCCCCGAATCCACCAACCGGTCCARCAACCCCAGCAACTGCTCCACATCGGCCAGATGCAGACCGGTGGTCGGCTCGTCCAACACGTACACACCCCCCTTGTCGGCCATGTGCACCGCCAGCTTCAACCGCTGCCGCTCACCACCGGACAACGTGGTCAACGGCTGACCCAACCGCAGATACCCCAACCCGACATCGGCCAGCCGACCCAAGATCGCATGCGCGGCCGGCGTCCGCGCCGCCCCCGCACCGAAGAACCCCTCRGCCTCCGAAACCGACATCGCCAGCACCTCGCTGATGTCACGACCACCCARCCGATGCTCCAGCACCGAGGCCTGAAACCGCCTGCCCTCACACTCCTCACACACCGTCGCCACCCCGGCCATCATCGCCAGATCGGTGTACAGGACCCCCGCACCGTTGCAGTTCGGGCACGCCCCGGCCGAATTGGCGCTGAACAGCGCCGGCTTGACCCCGTTGGCCTTCGCGAACGCCTTACGGATCGGCTCCAGCAACCCGGTGTAGGTCGCCGGATTGCTGCGCCGCGAACCACGGATCGCCCCCTGGCCGACCGACACCACCCCCGCCCCCGCCGGGATCGACCCGTGCACCAGCGAACTCTTGCCCGACCCGGCCACCCCGGTGACCACCGCCAACACCCCCAGCGGGACATCGACATCGACCCCMCGCAGGTTGTGCGCCCGCGCCCCACGGATCTCCAGCACACCGGTAGGCGTGCGCACCACCGGCTTCAACGCGGCCCGATCATCGAAATGACGGCCGGTCAGCGTGCCGCCGGCCCGCAACCCCTCGACCGTGCCCTCGAAACAGACCGCGCCACCCGCCGTCCCRGCGCCCGGMCCCAGATCGACGACATGATCGGCGATCGCGATCGTCTCCGGCTTGTGCTCCACGACCAGCACCGTGTTGCCCTTGTCRCGCAACCGCAGCAGCARCCCGTTCATCCGCTGGATGTCATGCGGGTGCAGCCCCGTGGTGGGCTCGTCGAAGACATAGGTGACATCGGTCAGCGAGGAGCCCAGATGGCGCACCATCTTCACCCGCTGGGCCTCACCGCCCGACAGCGTGCCCGAGGGCCGATCCAGCGACAGATACCCCAGCCCGATCTCCACGAACGATTCCAGGGACTGCTGCAGCGTGGCCAGCAACGGCGCCACCGACGACTCCTGCAGCCCGCGCACCCAACCGGCCAGGTCACTGATCTGCATCGCACAGGCGTCGGCGATGTTGACGCCCGCGATCCGCGAGGAACGGGCCGCCTCGTTGAGCCGGGTACCGCCGCACTCGGGACAGGCGGTGAAGGTCACCGCCCGCTCCACGAACGCCCGGATGTGCGGCTGCAGCGCCTCCTTGTCCTTCGACAGCATCGACTTCTGGATCTTCGGAACCAGACCCTCATACGTCATGTTGATGTTCTCGACCTTCACCTTGGTCGGCTCGCGGTGGAGGAAGTCGCGGAGCTCGGCCTCGGTGTAGTCGCGGATCGGCTTGTCCGGGTCGAGGAAGCCCGACGCGGCGAAGATCCGCACCAGCCAGCCGTCCACGGTGTAGCCGGGGATGGTGATCGCGCCCTCGGCGAGCGACTTGCTCTCGTCGTAGAGCTGGGTCAGGTCGATGTCGGTCACGCTGCCCATGCCCTCGCAGCGCGGGCAGGCGCCGGCGGGCAGGTTGAAACTGTAGTGGAACGACGGCCCGGCACTCGGCTCGCCGAGCCGGCTGAAGACGATCCGCAGCATCGCGTTGACGTCGGTGGCGGTGCCGACGGTGGAGCGGGAGTTGGCGCCCATCCGCTCCTGGTCGACGATGATCGCCGTCGTCAGCCCTTCGAGGACGTCGACCTCCGGCCGCGCCAGCGTCGGCATGAAGCCCTGCACGAAGGCGCTGTAGGTCTCGTTGATCAGCCGCTGCGACTCCGCGGCGATCGTGCCGAACACCAGCGAGCTCTTGCCCGAACCGGAGACGCCGGTGAACACCGTCAGCCGGCGCTTCGGGATCTCGATGCTGACGTCCTTGAGGTTGTTCTCGCGCGCGCCCTGCACACGGATCAGATCGTGGCTGTCGGCGACATGCGACGCGGGCGACTGCGCGTCCGGACTCGTGGCCATGCTCATCGTGTCTCCATCCGTATATGTGGGGATGCGAGGCCTGAATATGTGTGACCTGCATATGTGAGGCCGCTTCCACGGTCTCCCTCGGCGTCGCCTCGCTCGATCTAACCAGCTTCGAGTAGTACGTCTGGTTTTCTTCCGTCGGCGCGGTCGCGGCAGCGGTCCGCCGTCCACCTGATCGGCCGTGCCGGCCGGTTCCGGGAAGCCCGACCTCCTTCGCGGCCGGCCGTCGGTTGACGGCCCGCCGCTCTCACGGGCGGCGGGCCTCGGCGTGTCGTCACCGCCGCCCCGGTGCCGCGGCCTCGAGGTCGTCGACACTGCCGGACATGATCGTGCGGATGTGCTCGGTGATGTGCTGCAGCGGCCAGTCCCACCAGGCCAGGGCCAGGAGGCGGTCGATGTCGGCATCGCTGTGGCGGCGGCGGACATGATCGTGCGGATGTGCTCGGTGATGTGCTGCAGCGGCCAGTCCCACCAGGCCAGGGCCAGGAGGCGGTCGATGTCGGCATCGCTGTGGCGGCGGCGGATGAGCCTGGCCGGGTTGCCGCCGACGATGCCGTAGTCGGGGACGTCGTCGACGACGACGGAGCCGGAGGCGATGATCGCTCCGTGGCCGATGCGGACTCCGGGCATCACCATGGCCCGGTATCCGAACCAGACGTCGTTGCCGACCACGGTGTCACCCCGTCCGGGCAGGCCGGCGATGAGATCGAAGTGCTCGGCCCAGGAACCACCCATGATCGGGAAAGGGAACGTCGAGGGGCCGTCCATGCGGTGATTGGCGCCGTTCATGATGAACCGCACGCCCTCGCCCAGCGCGCAGAACTTCCCGATGACCAGCTTTTCGGGCCCATAGTGATACAGGACGTTGCGGGTCGCGAAGGCGGTCGGATCATCCGGGTCGTCGTAGTAGGTGAACTCCCCGACCTCGATCAGCGGCGAGGTGATCAGTGGCTTCAGCAGAACCACCCGCGGTTGCTCGGGCATGGGATGCACCACGGTCGGGTCGGCGGGAACGGATGGCTTCACGGATCGTTTCCTCTCAGCCTGCGGCGTGCCGCAGGGAACTCCTGCCGGCGGGCAGGTTCTTGCGGGCCTCACGGGACGTCAGGACCCGGCGGCGGACGCCGGAACTGCCGGAAGCGCGCTCTCCGGCCAGGACGCGGAGCAGGGTGCTCTCGCCGGGTCCGTTCTCACCGACGATCCCCGTGCGCTCACCCCCGGCGAGCGAGCACGTCACCGAGTCAAGGACGGGCCTGCCGTTGCAGGACTCGCCGACGGCGGGCGCGGTGGTCTGTGCAGGCATGCGGGCACTCCGAAGCATTCGAGGACGGGGCGGCCGTCAAGGGCCGCGCGGCCGGGGGAACGCTTCGGAAGAGCATCGATATCTCCACTAGTGCGACAACTGCTGCATTAAGATGCTGTCATGACGCCGCCTGCCGAGCAACCGGATTCCCGGCGATGACTCCCGCGGATCCACCGCCAGAAGGCCCCCGGTCGGTGCCGCCGGCCCGGCGCCGCCCCGGCGGCCGTACCGCCCGCATCCGCGCGCAGGTACTCGACGCGGTCCGCGCCGAGCTTGGGGAACACGGCTACGACGGGCTCACCATGGACGCCGTCGCCGCCCGCGCGGGCGTGCACCGCGCAACGGTGTACCGGCGCTGGGGCGACGTCGGCGGCCTGCTCGCCGACGTCCTGGACGCGGCGAGCGACGACGACTGGCAGCCCCCGGACACCGGCTCCCTGCAGAGCGACCTGGCCGCGCTGAACCACGAGATCCAGGCGGCCCTGACCGCACAGCCGCCGATCGTCGCGTCCCTGATCGCCGCCTCGTTCCGCTCCGAGCAAGCCGACCACGCCCAGCGGCGGCTCTGGGAGGACCGGTACGCCCGCTGCGAGATCATCGTCAGCCGAGCCGTCCGGCGCGACGAACTCCCGCCGCGCACCGACGCGCGCCGGCTGCTCATCGCCGCCACCGCGCCGCTCTACCACCAGCTGGTGCTTCTCCGTACGCCACCCGACCCGCACCTGCCCGGCCACGCGGCCAGGACCGCCGCCCTCGCCGCATCCGCCGGCGCCTTCGCCACACCCCCACCGGCCGGCGACACCTGACGGGACCGCCTCCGGGGTCGAGCAACCCGAGGACGGCCGTTGGCGCCGAAAATGATCATGGATGTTCGAGCTGGTCCAGGAAGCCCCTTTTCGGCAAGGCCCTGGACCTCAGGGCGAACCATGGGCGCATATCGTTATCCGAACTGGCCGGGCTGGTAGTCGCCGGCGGGCTGCTGGACGATGACGTTCACCCGGTTGAAGGCATTGATGAGGGCGATGAGCGACACCAAGGCGGCGAGCTGCTCCTCGTCATAGTGCTTGGCGGCATTCGCCCAGGCCTCGTCCGTGACACCACCGGCCGCGTCGGCGATGCGGGTGCCCTGCTCGGTCAGCTCCAGGGCGGCGCGCTCGGCCTCGGTGAACACCTTGGCCTCCCGCCAGGCCGCGATCAGGTTGAGGCGCACCGAGGTCTCCCCGGCGTGCACGGCTTCCTTGGTGTGCATGTCGGTGCAGAAGCCGCAGCCGTTGATCTGACTGGCGCGGATGTTCACCAGCTCCTGCGTCGCGGCCGGCAGCGTCGAGTCCGCGACCACCTTGCTCGCCGAGATGAAGTGCTTCAAGAACTTGCCTGCGGCCGGGTTGCCGGAGAAGTTCAAACGTGCGTCCATGGCGCATTCCTCTGCCGTTGCTGATGGGTACACCTCTTTGACCGAATGACCCGGTGAGATGTGACAGGAACGAATGTGACGTGCGTCTCCCCTGTCGCACCACGGCAGCGACCGCCTACGACTGTCGCACCACGGCAACGACCGCCTATGACGAAGTCCGGGATCGCCGCCGAGACGTCGCTCCCGCTCATCACGACCGACCGGTGCAGCCGGCCCGTACAGTGGTCGTCGTTCTGGACGTCCTGGAGCGGAGCCGCCGAGACCGTGGGACTACCGGGGGTCCCGGTAGTAATGAAGAAATTGCGAGCCAGGTCGGAGTCGGCGGGCAGCGGCCGGTGCGCGGTCATGTCGGTGCGCAGGATAGTGGCCAGGATCAACGCGTCCTGCTCGTCGGACTTCTTGCGCGCGACTCCATGTCGGTCTCGATAGCGCGAGACCGCGTACGGGTTGATGGCGAACACCTGCCGTCCGGTCGCGCGTAGACAGGCCACCAGTAGGCCGTACGGTTTTTCGATCGCGACCGGAATCGGGTCGTCCGGGTGGTCGCCGACGCCTGCCAGCAACTCCGGTAAGGCCCGCAGACCGTCGGCGTCGTTGCTGATGCGGGCCTTTGCTACCCGGGCACCGGTGTCGTCGACGATGGCGATGTCGTGGTGGTGTTCGGCCCGGTCGATCCCGCAAAACAGCTTCGTCAATGTTCCTCCCAGGACAAGCAGTCGGTCATCGGTGCAGCTCACAACCACAGCGGAGACGCGCGGCCCGCTAATCGGAGGACTCGCCGGTCCGACATCCGATCAGCCGTTCGCGACCCCGGCGATCCACGCGGCCTCCTTCTGCCGCAAGAGCTCTTGGGCTCGGCCGCGTTTGGGAGGTCGGCCCCGCAGACGGGCTCGAACCACGAACACCACGCTCGTCGAAAAGCCGTAGTCATGACGGAAGAACGCCAGGAGGGCCGGTCTGGGGACAGCTTCGGGAGAAGGACGCCGAGACGGGGGACGGCGGCCGCTGTCAGCGGCCGCACGTCACGTCCCCTTCTGCACGCGCGGCGTGGCATGGGAGGGTCAGTGTCGCCGCTGGGCGCGTGTCCGAGCATCCGTCAGGCTCGATGCCGAGGGCCGACGGAGGAGACCTGCGACGGCGATCGCCCCAGCCCGTACGGAGGCCGGCCCCCTGCCAGCGGTCGGCACGGCCTCTGCCATCTTCGGCGGATGTCCAGGAAACGTTTCGAAGCGAAACGTTTCCGCTCGCGTCCGAGTGACGGCCGGTGAGCGATGTGGACATGATGACCGCGATCGTGCTGGAGCAATCGGGCGTCAACCGCGAGCAGCCCGGGCCGGCGAATCGACCGCGCTGCCCGGCCCGCGCGTCAGCCCTTCCTGACCTCCTCGCTCACCTGGGCCGGTGAGGTGCGCCAGGGAGCGCCGTGGCCCGGAAGCACCCAGGATGCCGACAGCCCGGCGAGCCGGTCCAGGGAGGACAGGGCTTCGGCTGGGGCGTCGGTGAAGGGCGCGGGCTGCGGGCCCTTGCGCCCCGTGAGAACGTGCCGCGTGGTCAGGGCGTCGCCGACGAAGACCGCGTCGGCGAGCGAGACATGCACCGCCACGCTTCCCGGTGAGTGCCCCGGCAGGCCCACGATCACCGGCTTGCCGGGCAGGTCCAAGACGTCGCCGTCGCCGATCTCGGTGACCTCGCTGACGTAGCGGGTGCGCAGGCCGTTCTTGCGGAGGGAGTAGCCGAAGAAGCCGAGCGTCGGGCCCAGGCGCATGGGCCCGAGCGCGGTCTTGGGCTTCTCTCCCGTGCGGGTGCGGACCGCGTCGGCGGCATGCACGAACACCGGAACGCCGTGTTCGCTGCGCAGGCGTTCGGCGAAACCGATGTGGTCGGAGTCACCGTGGGTCAGGACGAGTCCGCGGATGTCGGCGGCGGATTTGCCCAGCACCTGGAGTTCGCGCTGCAGATCCCGCCAGTGGCCGGGCAGTCCGGCGTCGATGAGCGTTATGCCCTCGGCGGTGTCGATGAGGTAGCACGCTACGACATCGTTACCGAGCCGATGCAGATGGGGTGCGAGTTTCATGAGAGCTCTTTCGGGGTCTAAACGGTTGAACGACAAGCTGCGGGCGAGGGGACGGTTGTGATCGCTAGACCATCAGGTCGTGCAGAGCGGTGATGACGCCGCGGCCGGTGGGGGTGGTGAAGTCGCGCACCATGCTCGTGACGAAGCTCGCCACCGAGGTCACCGTGCCGCCCGCTGCCTCGATCTGGCGGAGTGCCGCGTTCTCCGTACGCTCCGACATGCCGCCGCTCGCGTCGACCAGAACGAGCACGTCATAGCCGTCGGCCAGGGCGTCGAGTGCGGTGTGCAGAACCACGATCTCCGAGGTCACGCCGCAGATGGTCAGCGTTTTGCGGGCCTCGGCGGCGATCGCTTCGCGCCATGCCTCATCCTCCCAGCAGGACGGTCCGCTGCGCACGAACGGGAGCGTTTCGGGAAGTTCGGCGATCACGCCGGGCCCACCGGGCCGGGGTGCGACCGACACGGTGAACGGGATGTCCAGCGCCTGCGCGACCTTGCCGAGCACCCCGGCCGAGCGTCTGATGGTCTCGGGGCTGTTCGTCCTGCTCAGGGTCACGATGCTGTCCTGCAGGTCGGCGAAGACGATCTGTATGGCGCGGTGATCGAGCATCGATCTCATCTCTAATCGTTTATACTGTGAATGATTTAAGGACGGTATCATGCCAAACATGAACGATGCCAAATGGACCGAAACCCTCAGCTTCCGGCTCAGCACCCTGGGCGTACTGGTCGCCGATCAGTACGCGGAAGCTCTGGCCGTCCACGATCTGAAGCCCAAGCACGTTGGCCTGCTGGAAGTCCTCGGCTCGGGGCTGGCCGGCTCGCAGCTCGAGATCGCCAAGCTGATGCGAGTGGCGCCCAGCCTCGTGGTGTCCCTCGCCGACCACCTCGAGTCCATGGGCGCTATCGAGCGGCTCCGCGACCCGGCCGACCGTCGCCGCCAGATTCTGAGCCTCACCAGCGAGGGGCGCGACCTCCTCGCGGAATGTACTGCCAAGGCGCTCGTTCTCGACGCGAAAGTCGCCGCCGAGCTCACCTCGTCCCAGCACGCCGCGCTCAGTGAGGCGCTCGGCCGCCTGGCGGCGTCCTACGGTCTGCCTGTGCGTAAATGATCAGATGGGGTACGGCACGCCGTCGCCGGCATGTGACGGCGTTCGGCGGCGGTACCGGCTGGGCGCCCGCACCATGCTGCCAACCCGTGCCCAGGTCGCCCTGCGCCGCAACCACGACGCGGCCGCCGAAGCCCTGTGCAAGATGTTCACCGAACTGCTCAGTTCGGCGTGCATAGGACATCTGCTCCGGCAGGTGATCCAAGATCCATCGCCCGTTCGGCGGGATCTGCACGGGCGAGTACTGGAGGAACCGCTGACCGGCGGGTGAGCCGGACGTCGCCGGGCCATCGCATCCGCCGGGCCGCCCCCTCACCGCTCGGGCGGTGGCGCGGCGTCCCGTTCTGGGCAAACTCCGCCGCTGTCCCCGCCGCGCCACGGCACTCGTGCAGACCATCCTCATCCTCGAAGCGGACTACTACTCAAGATGAGAAGAGAGCTCATCGTGTCGGTGGGTACTGCGAGCATGACGGGATGATCGCGCCCCCTGATGACTACTCCCGGTTCCCCGCCGAGCACCTCCCCGATCTGGGGGGTGCCTACTGCTTCACCTACGTCCGCGGCCTGACGCCTGAGGAACTGGTGGCCCGGCTCGGCGTCCGGGTTGAAGACTGCTCTCACATGACGCTTGATGAGCTGACGGAGACCGCCTACTCCAGCTACGACGGGAAGAACATGTTCTTCGGCGCCGTCGCCGTCGGAGACTGGGTGCTCCTCGTCGAGGCCAACGGCTCGCTCGGCGTCACCGACGAGATCATCGTGCCGCTGTCGGCGGGCACCCGCCTCGTCTCCCACTTCTACCTCGACATCAAGGACATGGACTACTTCCACTGGCTCGAAGACGGAAAGACCCGATTCGAGTACCTGAACCAGGACGGCTACTCCCACTGGATCAAAAACGGAAAGATCCAGCCTGAGTTCCCGCACCGGGAAGGCTACTCAGAGGAGATGCCGGACGAACTCGCACAGACCATGGAGCGGATCGACTCCCTCTACCCACCACACACCTACCCCAACGAAGGACCCGCGTTCCTCCTGGCCGAGCGCCTCACCGGGATCACGATGACGCCGCAGCTGCTGGGGGAGTCCACCTACCTGTGCGGAGCCGTTCCCAACCCGAGGTGAGCAGAACCCGCCGTCCGCAACCCCCGCGGGTTGACCGCAGCCGGTGGATCACCTTGGGGTGGCCTGGGCGGCGAGCCAGGTAATCGCGCGGCGCTGTCGGTAGGGCACGGCCGTCGCATCCGCTTTGGTGTGACCGTCGGCGGTCACACCGGGGCAGAGTTGATCACAGAAGGTGGCGTAAATGTCAGTGGCATCTGAGGCTGTTACGCACAGCGCATAGTTGGGCTCGGACCGTCACTGTGATGGGAAGTGATGCCTTCAGCTGCCCGGTGGAGTTGCAGGCCCGCGCGACGGGCCTGGCCCAACGCTTTCCCCCGTCTGAGGAGGCATCCGCCGGCGCCCCGTTGGTCTACCTCTGCCCGTGCCCAGTTTTTGAGGTGTGCAGTGGGCGGCGCCGACTACAGGATGTACTCCTCCATCAGCTCGGCAAGGTGGACGATGGCGGGCCAGGTGGTGGCGATCGTTGTGTGGGCACGGAAACGCCGCTGCGCATGGACGTACATGGCCCAGTCGGCCGGGTTGTCGCCGTCTTGGAGGAAGGCAGGAACGATCTCCAGGGAGGCTGGATCGGAGCAGGTCCAGGTCCGGCACCATCCCCGGCAGCGACAAGGAGCATCAGGAGGTCTGGGGGCTCCCCCCTGAACGTGGACACCGAATTCAGGCGGCGAGCTTCAAGCTACCTGCAGCTTTCTCGTAATCGACCGGGCTGATCTGGCCGAGGCGGGAATGCCGCCTGACCGTGTTGTATCGGGTGATCCAGCCGAACACGGCCAGGCGGGCTGCTCGGGCATCGGGCCAGTGGCGCGCCCCCTGCAGGATCTCGCGTTTGAGGGTCGCGTTGAACGACTCGGCCGCCGCGTTGTCGGCGCTGGTTCCGACCTCCCCGCGCGAGCGGGTGACCCCCAGCCTGTGACAAGCCCCCGCG
>NZ_NGFP01000166.1 GCF_002149035.1 Streptosporangium minutum | reverse complement strand
GGTCCGACGATCGCGAAGAGGGCGGACTGCGGATCGGCCAGCACCGCCACCGGCCCCCTTGGCGCCGGCGTCCGGGGCAGCACCACGGTACCGCCGAGTTCCTCGGCCCTGACCACGGTGGCGTCGACGTCCTCGGCCGCGAAGTAGGCCAGCCAGTGCGGCGGCGTGTCCGGCGGGACCCGGGGGCCCGACTCCGTCATCCCCGCGACCGGGTGGCCGTCCACCTGCCACTCGACRCACCGCCCCCCTGCCCCGTCGACGTCCTTGACGCCCCACCCGAAGACGGCCGGGTAGAAGGACCCGCACCGGCCGGTGTCCCGGGTGACCAGCTCGTTCCAGGCGAGCGCGCCGGGCTCGCCGAAGATCTCCGCGCCCTGGTCCGGGCCCGCCTGCCATGCCGTGACGCAGGCGCCCGAGGGATCCCGCACGACGGCCGTGGAGCCCTCGCCGAAGACGCCCGAGGGCTCCACGACGACCTCTCCTCCGGCCTCGCGGACCTTGGCGGCCGTGACGCCGGCGTCCTCGGTGGTCACCCAGGTGTTCCAGACGGAGGACACGCCGTCGCCGCGGCTCGGCCCGATCCCCGCGACGGCCTTTCCCCTCAACGTGAACCGGCCGTATCCGCCGGACTCCGGGCGCGGATCGAACACCGCCTCCCAGCCGAAGATCTCCCGGTAGAACCTGACCGACAGGGTGACGTCGGTACTCGACAGGTCGACCCAGCACGGGACACCGGATTTGCGGCCACTCCGTTCGGACACGCCGAACCTCCTCAAGTCGTGATTCGGGACACACGCAGCGTTACATGGGCGGCTTGGGCCGCCTGGTGGGCGATCAGGGGGCTTGGCGGGATCCGCCCGAAGCCTTTTACCGGGCATGGGGGGCTCCGAGCGGCAGGTCCGGGAACGTGACCGTCCAGCGCAGTCCCTAAACTCGTGGCCATGGAATCCCCAGCCGTCGAGATCATCGATCTGGTCAAGAGATACGGCCGAACGACGGCGATCGACGGCCTCAGCCTCAGTGCCACCCGTGGCGCGGTCACCGCGATCCTCGGGCCCAACGGCGCGGGCAAGACCTCGACGGTCGAGATCTGCGAGGGATTCCGCCGAGCCGACGGCGGCATCGTGAAGGTGCTCGGGCTCGACCCCTCCCGCCCGGAGCTCCGGGCGAGGGTCGGGGTGATGCTCCAGGCCGGGGGCGTGCCCCCGGCGATGCGCTGCGGTGAGTGGCTGCGTCTGATGTCCCGTTTCCACGCCCACCCGCTGGACCCGGCGGCGCTGCTGGAGCGGCTCGGACTGACCGGGCACGTCCGCACGCCGTACCGCAGGCTCTCCGGCGGCCAGCAGCAGCGCGTGTCGCTGGCCTCGGCCGTCATCGGCCGCCCCGAGCTGGTCTTCCTCGACGAGCCGACCGCGGGGCTGGACCCCCAGGCCCGGCACGCGTGCTGGGAGCTGGTCGACGACCTGCGCGCCTGCGGGGTCTCGGTGGTGCTCACCACCCACCACATGGACGAGGCGGAGAAGCTCTCCGACCGGGTCGTGATCATCGACCACGGCAAGGTGGTGGCCGAGGGCACGCCGTCCTCGCTCACCGGTGCCGAGCGGCAGCTCCGCTTCCGCGCCCGGCCGGGGCTCATCCTGGACGAGCTGCTCACCGCCCTGCCCTCCGGCAGCGCGGCCAAGGAGTCGCCGTCGGGCCACTACATCATCGAGGGACAGGTCGGCCCCGAGCTGCTGGCGACCGTGACGGCCTGGTGCGCCGCCGAGGGCGTCACCGCCGACGACCTCAGCATCGAGCGCCGCACCCTGGAAGACGTCTTCCTGGAGCTGACCGGCCGGGAGCTCCGATGACCCCCCGCCGCGCACGGCCCGCGCCAGACCGCAGGAGAGCACAGTGACGACCCTGGACCTGACCCCCGCCCCGGGGGCCGCGCCGCTGCCCCGGATGGTGCTGGCGCAGACGGGCGCGGAGATCCGGGCGATGCTCCGCAACGGCGAGCAGCTCCTGCTCACGATGATCATCCCGGTGCTGCTGCTCGTCGGGTTCTCCGCCGCGCCGCTGGTGGACGTCGGCGGCGGCCCCCGGGTGAACTTCATCGCCCCCGGCGTGCTCGCGCTGGCGGTGATGTCGACGGCCTTCACCGGGCAGGCCATCGCGACCGGTTTCGAGCGCCGCTACGGCGTGCTGAAGCGGCTGGGCGCGACCCCGCTGTCACGGACCGGGCTGATGCTGGCCAAGACGCTCGCGGTGGTGGCCGTGGAGATCATCCAGGTGGCCGTCATCAGCGGGGTGGCGCTCGCCCTGGGCTGGCGCCCGGCGGGCTCCCCGCTGGCCGCGCTCCCGCTGATCCTGCTGGGCACCGCCGCCTTCAGCGGGCTCGGCCTGCTGATGGCGGGCACCCTGCGCGCCGAGGCCACCCTCGCCGGGGCCAATCTGGTCTACCTGGTCCTGCTCGGCTGCGGCGGTGTGATCTTCCCCATGTCGAAGTTCCCCGACTCGGTGCAGCCGGTGCTCGAACTGCTGCCGATCTCCGCCCTGACCGGCGGGCTCCGCTCGGTCCTGACCGAGGGCTCCGGCCTGCCGGTGTCCGCGGCGGCGATCCTGGCCGGATGGGCGGTGGTCTCGCTTTTCATCACCTCCCGGACATTCCGCTGGGAATGACCGGAAAGTTTTGGCATCCCGC
Organism: Streptosporangium minutum; assembly: GCF_002149035.1. GTDB lineage: Bacteria > Actinomycetota > Actinomycetes > Streptosporangiales > Streptosporangiaceae > Streptosporangium > Streptosporangium minutum. The sequence continues at coordinate 18,035 of NZ_NGFP01000166.1, read as the reverse complement.
GTACAACCATTACCCGGACGCGCCGCCCGGAATGATCAAGGGCCCCTAGCATCCCCTGAGTGATCATCACCGGAGCGCGTGCTCCGCGGCCACCGGCGGCACGGCGGACGGGACCGCTCTGGCCGAGTCCGGCCGTGGGCCTCGCCGCGACGATCGTCGCCGTCGCCGGCTCATCGAGGGTCTCCCAGTCGTCGGACGAGCTGGCCACCCTCAGCGCGGCCCGCCGGAGCGCGGCGGGCCTGTGGGAGCTCGCGCAGCACGTCGACGGGCACTTCCTGCCCTACTACGCGTTCATGCACCTGTGGGCGGGGTTCGGGCAGGCCGAGTGGTGGCTGCGGCTGCCCTCGGCGGTCGCGACGGGTGCGGCGGCCGCGCTCATCGCCGGCCTGGGACGGCGCCTGCACTCCCCGGCCGCCGGGATGACGGCCGCCGCCGTGTACGTGTTCCTGCCGTCGGTCTCCCATCACGGGCAGAACGTCCGCCCCTACGCCTTCGCGGCCGCGGCCGCGGTGCTGGCCGCCTGGGCGCTGCACCGCGCGATCGAGGAACCGGGACGGCGCGGCGGCCGGTGGGGATACGCCGCGGCCGTCGCCCTGCTCGGCTGCACGCAGGTGTTCGCACTGCTCGTGCTGGCCGCCCACGTGCTCGCCCTGGCACTGTACGGCCGGGGCGTCCTGGCCAGGATGCTGCCCGCCCTGGCCGTGGGATGCGTTCCGGGGGCCGTCTGGGCGGTGGTCGGCTTCACCGAGCGGCACGCCATCAGGTGGATCGACATGCCCGGGTCGGCGGTCTTCCTGGCCCTGCCCAGGACGGCCGGGGGCACCGCGCCCGCGGGCGGGATCCTGCTCGCTCTCACACTGACCGGCCTGCTGCTCGCCCGGCGGCACCGTGTCCACTGCCTCTGGACCACGCTCCTGGCCGGCTGGGCCGTCCTGCCGCCCGTTCTGCTGTTCGGCATGTCCCACCTGATCTCCCCGGTCTACGTCGACCGCTACCTGTTCGCGACGGTGCCGGCCTACGCGCTGCTGGCCGGCCTCGCGCTCGCCTCGATGTCCCCCCTGCTCGCCGCGCTCGCCCTGACGACCGCCCTGACCGCCGGACTGCCCGGGCAACTGGACGTCCGCCGCGAGGACGGGCACCGCGAGAACTTCCCCCTCGCGGTGCGGATCATCTCGGACAACGTCCTCCCTGGTGACGCGATCATGTACAACGGGTCCTGGCTGCGGACCGGAATGCTCTACTACGGCGGGCGGAGCCTCCCCGACGACGTACTGCTCGCCGGCCCTCATCCCCGGCCGGACTCCTTCGACTACCCGGAGCGCACCGACGTCACCGCCGCCCTCGACGGGCGCGAGCGGGTCTGGGTGCTCTGGCGCGGGAACCGCGGGAGCGCGAGCTCGGGAAGCGACAGGCCCGGCGCGCTGGTCCGGGCCGGGTTCACCCGGGACCGGTCGTGGCGTACGGGGCGGTCGCCCGGCATGACCGTGGCCCTCTACACCCGGTAGGCCGATCTCGCATCGCGGACGTCGTCCCGGGGGCCGCGCCGGGCTTAGTAAGGTGTGAAAGACCATTTAGCCCCTGGGTAGCCTCTGGCGCGAGGAGTCTGATGACCGCCGAAGCCCTGCATGGGCCCGCCGAGCCGTACAAGCCGGGGCTGCCCCGGCCGGGAGCGTTGCTGAGGGCCGCCTCCGACGCCATCCCGCCGTCCGGCCTGGTGCTGCTGGCGATCCTGTCGGTCCAGGTGGGCGCGGGCTTCGCCAAGGACCTCTTCTCCCAGTTGCCGCCCAGCGCGGTGGTGTTCCTGCGGATCGCGATGGGCGCGCTCATCATGGGGGTGGTCGCCCGGCCCCGGCTGAAGGGGCTGACCCGCGTGGACGTCGGGCTGGGGGTGGCCTTCGGCGTGACGCTGGGCGTGATGAACCTGTCGTTCTACGAGGCACTGGCCCGCCTGCCCATGGGCATCGCGGTGGCGATCGAGTTCCTCGGCCCGCTCGGGGTCGCGGTGGCCGCCTCGCGCCGCCGCCTGGACCTGCTCTGGGTCGCGCTGGCCGGCTCGGGCGTGGTGCTGCTGGCGCCCTGGGGGACGACGGCGTCGCGCATCAGCTGGGCCGGGATCGGATTCGCCCTGGTCGCGGCGGTCTGCTGGGCGGGCTACATCCTGCTCTCGGCCGCCGTGGGCCAGCGCTTCCCCGGCACGAGCGGCCTGTCCTTCGCGATGATCGTGTCGTTCCTGCTGATCGCCCCCGTCGGGATCGGCACCGGCGGCGCCGACCTGCTCCAGCCCGAGCTGCTGCTGATCGGGCTCGGGGTGGGCCTGCTGTCGTCGGTCATCCCCTACTCGATCGAGCTGGAGGCCCTGCGCAGGATGCCGAAGCAGGTGTTCGGCATCCTGATGAGCCTGGAGCCGGCGGTGGCCGCGATGGTGGGCCTGCTCGTGCTGGGCGAGGTGCTCGACGTCCGTGAATGGGCCGCCATCGGCTGCGTGGTCGTCGCCAGCGTGGGCGCGACCCGCGCCTCCCGCTGAACCGAGGGCCCGGCTACTCCGACTTGCTGGCCCAGATGCCCCGCACATGCTGGATGTGGTTGCGCATCAGCCGCTCGGAACCGCCGGCGTCCCCCGCGGAGAGCAGGTCGAGCAGGTCGAGGTGCTCGCGGGCGGAGTCGACCAGTCCGCCGCGCGCGGACAGCGCGGACAGGCCGTACAGGCGGGCCCGCTTGCGCAGGTCGCGCACCACCTCCACCAGGTGCGCGTTGCCCGCCAGCGCGAGGAGATCCACGTGGAAGCGGATGTCGGCGTCCACGTAGGCGAGCAGGTCGCCGCGCTCGGCCGCGTCGACGATCTGCTGAGCCACCGGGCGGAGCAGCTCGAAGCTGTCCGCACGGGCCCGGTCGGCCAGCCGCGCCACCGTGGGCACCTCGATGAGCCGGCGGATCTCGGTGAGCTCGTCCAGGTCGCGTTCGGACAGCTCGGTGACCCGGAAGCCCTTGTTGCGCACCGCCTCGACCAGGCCCTCCTTGGCCAGGTCGAGCATCGCCTCGCGCACCGGCGTCGCCGAGACGCCGAACTGGGCGGCCAGCACCGGCGCCGAGTAGACCACCCCCGGCCGCATCTCACCAGTGATCAGGGCGGCCCGCAGGGCGTGGGCCACCTGCTCCCGCAGGCTCTGCCGCTCGCCCACGACCGGCAGGTCGAGCCGGTCCTCCGCCGAAGGAGCCATTCCCGCGCCTCTCATCTCACTCGCATCCACGCCTCGTAGGCGGCAGCCGCCACCACCAGGTCCTCCCACGCCATGCCCACGCTCTTGAACAGCCGGGGCCCCGGACCGCGAGGCACCGCGCCGGCGACCAGTTCCCCGAGGTTGCCGGCGAGGTGACCAATGGTGATCGTACCGTTCCGCAACGGGATGATCAGGTCTCCCGCCTCGGCGAGAGCGGCACTGCGGGCTTCGACGACCACTGTGGCACGCGCGACGAGATCGTCGTCGACCTCCCGGGCATCCGGCTCGTGGGAGCCGACCGCGACCACGGTCGCGTCATCCCGGGTGAGCCTACCGTCGAACAGGGGAGTCCTGGAGGTCGTACAGCAGGCGATCAGGTCGGCCTGTCCGGGATCGGCCACCGTGTCGGCCCGCAGGCCCTCGGCGGCGCACCGGGCGGCGAAGGCACGTGCCTTCGCCGCGTCCCGGGCGATCACGCTCACCCGCTCCACCGGCCGGACCGCGCGGAAGGCCTCCACGTGCCCCCACGCCTGCGGTCCCGTGCCGAACACCGCCATCTCCGAGGCACCGGGCCCGGCCAGATGCCGTACGGCCAGCGCGGAGACGGCGGGGGTGCGCAGCGAGGTGAGCGCGACGCCGTCCATCATGGCCAGCGGAGCCAGGCTCTCGCCGTCCATCAGCAGGTAGGCGCCCTGGATCCGCGGCAGTCCGCGTGAGGGGTTGGCCGGGGCCACCCCGGCCACCTTGATCCCCACGTGACGGCCCCACGCGGCGGGCATCAGCAGCAGCTGCCCGGCGGGGACCTCCACGACGGGCCGCCGCGGGGTGTCCTCGGGGTCGAGCCCCGCCAGCAGCGCGTCCTGGAGCGCCTGCACGGCCCGCGCCATCGGCACCAGCTCGCGCAGGGTCTCCCCGTCCAGGTAGGGCAGCGCGCTCACCGGAGGGTGAACCCGGTGCCGAGGGGGTCGCGCGGGTCCAGGGTGAAGCGGTGCTCCCCGGTGCGGTAGGCCATGCCCTCCACCTCGGGGACGATCCCCTCCTCGGTCACCTCGGCCACCCGGGCCCGGAAGGAGGTCCCCACGATGCCCTCGTGGACGAGCGTGCCGGTGAAGCCGTCGGCGTGCAGCAGCGCCAGCCGGGCGGCCGTGCCCGAGCCGCACGGCGAGCGGTCCACCTCGCCGTCGGCGAAGACGGTGACGTTGCGCTGGTGGCCGGGGCCCAGCTCGTCGTAGAAGATGACGCCGTAGATCCCCGACAGCCGGTCGTCGCCCGGGTGCCGGGAGGCGGGGTGACCGGCCAGGGCCGCCTTCACCGCCCGGCCGAGCGCGATCAGCTCGGTGAGGTGCTCGGGCGCCACGCTCAGCCCGAACGCCGCGGCCGGGACCGAGGCGTAGATGGCTCCGCCGTAGGAGACGTCGGCCCTGACGCCGGCGAGCCGGCCGGTCCCGGAGCCCGCGGCGGGCGCGTCCGGGCCGGTCCCGGCGAGCGGGCCCAGCTCGACGTCCCGCGCGAGCACGTAGGACGGCACGTTCCGGAACGTGACGGCCTCGACCCGGCCCTCCGCGCAGCGGACCCGGGCCGTCACCCTGCCGGACGGGACGTCGACGACGACGTCGGTCTCCCCGTCCGGATCGGCCCGGACCAGGCCGCTGTCCACGGCGTAGACCCCGAGCGCGATGGTGCCGTGGCCGCAGGCGGTGGAGTAGCCGTCCTTGTGCCAGAACAGCACGCCGAGATCGGCTCCCTCGTCGTCCGGCGGGACGAGGAAGCAGCCGTACATGTCGGCGTGCCCCCGCGGCTCGTGGCAGAGCAGCCGCCGCACCCCGTCGATCTCCGGGGCCGCCGCCGACTCGCGGCGCTCCAGGACCGTGCCGCCGGGAATGTCGGGCACGCCGTGGGCGACGATCCGGAACGGCTCGCCGCCGGTGTGGTAGTCGATCGTGTGAACCATCGTTCCCCCTCCTGTCATGCTCCGCCTCACACTCCGCCGAGGTAGGCCTCGACCACCCGGGGGTCCTCGCGCAGGTCGGCCGCTGGGCCGTCCAGCACGCACTCGCCGTTCTCGATCACGTAGCCGCGGTGAGCGATCTTGAGCGCGGCGGTGGCGTTCTGCTCGACGAGCAGTACCGAGGTGCCCTCGGCGTTGATCCCGGCGATCAGCTCCATCACCGAGGCGACCACCAGCGGGGCCAGGCCCATGGAGGGCTCGTCGAGCAGCAGCAGGCGGGGCCCGGTCACCAGGGCCCGGCCGATGGCGAGCATCTGCTGCTCGCCGCCGGACAGCGTGCCGCCCTGCTGGGCGCGCCGCTCGGCCAGGCGGGGCAGCAGCTCGTAGACGCGCTCGATCCGCTTGCGGATCTCGGCCTGGTCGCGGACCAGGTAGCCGCCGAGCTGCAGGTTCTCGTGCACGGTGAGGGTGCTGAAGACCCTGCGGCCCTCGGGGACGTGTACCAGGCCACGTTCGGCGATCTTGTGGGGTCTGTCCCTGGTGATCTCCCGCCCGTCGAAGACGACCTTCCCGGCGGTGGAGCGCACCAGGCCGGAGACCGCCGACAGCGTGGTGGTCTTGCCCGCGCCGTTGTTGCCCAGCAGGGCGACGATCTCCCCCGGCGCGATGGTCAGGGACAGGCCGCGCAGGGCGTGCACACCGCCGTAGTGGACGTCCAGTCCGTCGATCTCAAGCATGGGCGTCACTCCCGAGGTAGGCCTCGATGACGGCCGGGTTCCGGCGGACGTCCTCCGGGCGGCCGTCGGCGATCTCCTTGCCGAAGTTGAGCACGACCACGCGTTCGGAGACCTCCATGACCAGGCCCATGTCGTGTTCGATGAGCACGATCGCCACGCCCAGCGCCTGGATCCGCCGGATCAGGTCGAGCATCTCGGCCTTCTCCCCGTGGTTGAGCCCGGCGGCGGGCTCGTCCAGCAGCAGCAGGTCGGGGCGGCGGGCCAGGGCTCTGGCGATCTCCGTGAGGCGCTGCTCGCCGTAGGGCAGGTTGCGGGCCTCGCTGTAGCGGTCACCGCTCAGGCCGACGAAGTCCAGCCAGTGGTGGGCCTGCTCGGTGCACTCGCGTTCGGAGCGGCGGTAGCGGGGGGTGTGCAGCAGCGCGTCGAACACGCTCTGCCTGAGCCACAGGTGCGACCCGGCCCGCACGTTGTCCAGGACCGACAGCTCGCCGAACAGGCGCAGGTTCTGGAAGGTGCGCGCGACGCCGAGGCCCGCGATGGCGGACGGCCTCAGCCCGGGAAGGTCCTTGCCCCGCAGGGTGATCCGGCCCGAGCTGGGACGGTAGAAGCCGGTGACGCAGTTGAAGGCCGACGTCTTGCCCGCGCCGTTGGGGCCGATGACGGAGACGATCTCCGCCTCGCCCACCGAGAACGTGAGCCCGTCGATGGCCAGCAGTCCGCCGAAGGACAGGCGCAGGTCCTCCACGCTCAGCAGGCTCACGAGACCTCCTTGGATCGGGAGGGCCACAGCCCCTGCGGGCGCAGGATCATGACCGCGATGAGGAGGACGCCGAAGATGAAGAACCGGTAGTCGGCGAGGTCGCGCAGGATCTCCGGCAGGATACTGATCACGACGGCGCCGATGACGACGCCGGGGATCGAGCCCATGCCGCCCAGCACGACCGCCATCAGGACCAGCGCGGACTGCAGGAAGGTGAAGCTGGTCGGGGAGATCGCCGACAGCTGCGCGGCGAACAGGACTCCGGCCAGACCGCCCCAGACCGCTCCGGCGATGTAGGCGGCGAGCTTGACCCGGTAGGTGTGCACACCCATGGCCTCGGCGGCGTCCTCGTCCTCGCGGACGAACCGCCAGGCCCGGCCGAGCCGGGAGCGGCCCAGACGGGCCGCACCGAGGACGGCCAGGGAGACGATCACCACGGTCACGTAGTAGAAGACCACCGGACTGTCGGTCAGGTGCGGGATGCCGTAGATGCCCGAGGGCCCGCCGGTGACGTCCAGGTTGTTCGCGGTGATCCGGATGATCTCGCCGAAGCCGAGGGTGACGATGGCGAGGTAGTCGCTGCGGAGCCGGAGGGTGGGCGCGCCGATGATGATCCCGGCGATGACCGTGACCACGATGACGGCCGGCACGGTGACCAGCAGCGGCAGGTCGAGGCGGGTGGACAGCACCCCGCTGGTGTAGGCGCCGACCGCGAAGAAGGCGACGTAGCCGAGGTCGAGCAGGCCGCAGTAGCCGACCACGATGTTCAGCCCGGCCGCGAGCATCACGAAGATGGCCGCGCTGGTCATGACCGACAGCGCGTAACCGCTGGCGTTGACGAACGGCGCCAGGAGCGCGATCAGCAGACCGGCGATCCCGGCCCACCTGTTCTGCAGCAGTTTCGAGGCACGGGTCGGGGGCTTGGCCGCGCCGACCCGGCGGACCTTCGTCGTGCCGGTCATACCCGCTCCGTCACACGTTCGCCGAGCAGGCCCGTGGGTCGCACGGTCAGGAACAGGATCAGCACCCCGAAGGCGAACACGTCGCGCCACTCGCCGCCCAGCCAGAACGTGCCGAACGACTCCAGCAGCCCGAGCAGCAGCCCGCCGAGCATGGTGCCGGGGATGTTGCCGATGCCGCCGATGACGGCCGCGGTGAAGGCCTTGAGCCCGATCAGGAAGCCCATCAGGAAGTCGATCTTCCCGTAGTAGGCCCCCGCCATCACCCCGGCGGCCCCCGCGAGGGCCGAGCCGAGGAAGAAGGTCCGGGAGATGACCGCGTTCACGTCGATGCCCATCAGCGAGCTGGTGCGCGGGTCGAGGGCGATGGCCCGCATGGCCCGGCCCTCGCGGGTCCGGGTGATCAGCAGGTTGAGCCCGATCATGAGGACGACGGCCACCCCGACCAGGACGAGCTGCTGCAGGGTCAGCCGGGCTCCGAGCACCTCCACGGAGGTGCCGCCGAGCCGTACCGGGTAGACCCGCGGGTCGGCCCCGGCGGCGGCGCGCATGCCGTACTCCAGGGCGAAGGACGCGCCGACCGCGGTGATGAGCAGGGAGAGCCGGGGCGCGCGGCGCAGTGGCCGGTAGGCGATCCGTTCCAGTGCCACCCCGGCCAGGCCGGTGAGGACCATGGTCGCCAGGAGCACCACGAGCAGCAGCGGCAGGGCCATCGAGGAGGACACGCCGCCGACCGCGCCGAGGATGGCGAAGCCGACGAACGCGCCGAGCATGTACAGGTCGCCGTGGGCGAAGTTGAGCAACTTGATGATCCCGTAGACCATGCTGTAGCCCAGCGCCACCAGGGCGTAGAACGAGCCGACGAACAGGCCGTTCCAGACGAGCTGTGTCATTTGAGAGAGTCCTGCAGGGTGATCTTGCCGTCCTTGACGACGAGGATCTGGAAGCCGCCGTTGGCCAGCGTGTGCTCGGGGGTGAACTTCAGCGGGCCGGAGAACATCGAGAACCCGTCGATCGCCTCCAGCGCGGAGATGACCTTGGCGCCGTCGGTGCCGCCCGCCTTGGTGACGGCCTCGGCGGCCAGCCGCACGGCGTCGTAGGCCTGGTTGGAGTAGGGGCCGGGGTCGGCGTTGTACTTCTTCTTGTAGGCCGCGATCCAGCCCTCGGCGCCTTCGAGCGTGTCGGGGGTCTGGGTCATCGTGGCGTAGACGCCCTCGGCGGCCTCGGCCCCGGCGATCTCGACCAGCTTGGGCGAGACCGAGCCGTCGCCGACCATGATGGAGCCCTTGTACCCGGCCTGGCGGAGCTGGCGGGCGATCAGGCCGCCCTCCTGGAAGTAGCCGGTCCAGTAGACGAAGTCGGGCTTCTTGGCCAGCACGTTGGTGATGTTGGCGCTGTAGTCGCTCTCCTTGGGCGTGACCGTCTCGACGAGCACGGCCTCGGCGTCACCGGGGGCGTCGAGCAGCGCCTTGGTGCGCAGCGCGATGTCCTTGGAGTAGCTGGTGTTGTCGTGCATCAGCACGACGCTCTTGGCGCCCTGCTTGGCGATCCACTTCTCCGCCGCCCCGGCCTGCTGGGAGCCGGTGCCGTTGATCAGGAAGACGTGCTTGAGCTTCTGGTCGACCAGCTCCTGGGAGTTGGCGGCCGGAATGATCATCGGGATGTTAGCCTTGCCGAAGATGGGCAGGGTGGGAAGCGTGGCGCCGGAGCAGTATCCTCCGACCGAGATGTCCACGCCTTCGGTGACCAGTTTGTTGGCTCCGGCCGCCGCCGACTGGGCGTCGCAGGCGTCGTCGGCGGTCTTCAGCTCCAGCTTGCGGCCGAGGACCCCGCCCTTGGCGTTGATCTCGTCGAGCGCCAGCTGTGCCGCGTTGCTCATATAGGGACCGATGGCGGCCTCGCTGCCCGACTGGGGGATCAGCATGCCGAGGACGATCGGGTCGTTCGCGGTGGCGGCCTTGTCGCCGTCGTCGCCGCCGAGCAGGCCCTGGCCACATCCGGTGACCAGGAGGCCGACGGCGGCCAGCGACGCGAGGGACTTCAGGGGGGTGGCGCGCATTTGCGGCTCCTCACAAATAGTGATATGTGACATATCACTAGGTGTGGAATGCCCACGTCAAGAGCCGAAACAAGACCGTTAAACTTCACACATCTTTGATCTTCCCGTGGTGCGCATACGCGAAGGGGCACCCCCGGGCGGGGATGCCCCTTCACGGACGGCGGTCTCTCAGCGTGCCGGGCTTATGGTGACGGTGTGGGTCGAGGTGTAGAAGTCCTGGGCCGCCTTGCCCTGCTCCCGGCCCCCGTAGCTGGAGTCCTTCTGCCCTCCGAACGGCAGGTAGAAGTCCACGCCGCTGGTCGGGGCGTTCACCTTGACCAGGCCGGTGTCCAGCCGCGCGCCGAGGTCCAGGGCCCTGTCCAGGTCGCTGGTGTAGACGGCCGACGCCAGCCCGTACCTGACGCCGTTGGCCAGCGCCACCGCCTCGTCCGCCGAGGCGGCGTCCTGGACCACGCAGATCGGCCCGAAGACCTCCTCACAGGCCAGCGGGTGGTCGGCAGGCAGGCCGTCCACGAGCGTCGGCTCCACATACCAGCCGCCGAGGCCGCCCTCCTGGAGGCTGTGCACGGCGCGGCCCCCGGTCAGGATGCGGCCTCCCGCGGCGACCGCGCCCGCCGCCGCGTCCACGACCCGGTCGCGGGCCGCCTCGTCGATCAGCGGGCCGACGGCCGTGCCGGGGTCGGACGGGTCGCCGAACCCGAGCTTGGCCACCGCCGCGAGCACGGCCTCGCGGACCTCGTCGCCGTTGCCGACCGTGATGATCCGCTTGGTGGCCGTGCACTTCTGCCCGGCGAAGCCCATCGCCGCCGCCGCGATCTGGGCGGCCGCGGCCTCCAGGTTGGCGTCCGGCAGCACGATGCTGGCGTTCTGACCGCCCATCTCGGCCTGCACCGGCACGCCGCGCCGTACGGCGGCCTCGCGCACCAGCGCGCCCACGGCGGCGGAGCCGGTGAAGGAGACCACGTCGGCGGCCTCCACCAGCGCGGCGCCCTCCTCCGCGTCACCGGGCACGACCTGGAACTCGTTGAGGTTCAGCAGCTCGGCCAGGCGCAGCGCGCACGCCAGCGCCTGCGGGGCGGGCTTGAGCACGACCGTGTTGCCGAACGCCAGCGCGGGCGCCGCCTTCCACAGCGGGATGGCCAGCGGGAAGTTCCACGGCGTGATCAGACCGGCGACGCCGAGCGGCCGCCGCCGGGTGAAGAGCAGACCCGCGCCCGACGGCTCGTGGACCGCGCCGACCGGGTCGAACACCTGCTGGGCGTAGTAGCGCAGGATCGACACCGAGCGGGCGACCTCGCCGCGCGCCTCGGTCACCGGTTTGCCGACCTCGCGGACCACCAGGGCGGCCAGCTCGTCGGCCGCCCCCTCCACGGCGTCGGCGGCCCGCGCCAGGGCCGTGGCCCCGCGCGGCGGCGTTCCTCGACGCCCAGTCGTGCTGTACGGCCTGCGCCAGCCGGACCGCGGCCTGGACGCCCGCCTCCCCCGCCGCGGGGAAGGAGGCGACCAGGTCGGCCGGGTTGTGCGGGGAACGGCTCTCGATCAAATTGATCACGTGTGTCAAAGCAGGAAACCTTCGGGGAACGGGTCACGGGGGTCAAGGAAGTACTGGGCGGTGCCGGTGACCCATGCCCGCCCGGTGATGGTCGGAACCACCGCGGGCAGATCGGCCACCTCCGTCTCCTCGACGAGCCGGCCGACGAACCGCGTGCCGATGAACGACTCGTTGACGAAGTCGGCGCCGAGAGGGAGCTCTCCCCGGGCGTGGAGCTGGGCCATCCGGGCGCTGGTGCCGGTGCCGCAGGGCGAGCGGTCGAACCAGCCGGGATGGATGGCCATCGCGTGCCGGGAGTGGCGGGCGTCGGAGCCGGGGGCGGTGAACTGCACGTGGTGACAGCCGCGGATGCCCGCGTCCAGCGGGTGGACGGGCTCGTCCTGCTCGTTGATCGCGTCCATGATCGCCAGGCCCGCGTCGAGGATCGGCTGCTTGTGCGCCCGGTCGAACGGCAGGCCGACCGACTCGATCGGCAGGATCGCGTAGTAGTTGCCGCCGTAGGCCAGGTCGTAGGCGACCTCGCCGATGCCGGGCACCTTGACGGTGCGGTCCAGGCCGGCGCTGAAGGAGGGCACGTTGGTGATGGTCACCGCGGTGGCGGCGCCGTCCTCGACCCGCACCTCGGCGACGACCAGCCCGGCGGGGGTGTCCAGCCGGATGGTGGTGACCGGCTCGGCCACCTCGACCATCCCGGTCTCCACCAGGACGGTGGCGACGCCGATGGTGCCGTGGCCGCACATCGGCAGGCAGCCGGAGACCTCGATGTAGAGCACGCCGTAGTCGGCGTCGGGCCGGGTCGGCGGCTGCAGGATGGCCCCGCTCATCGCCGAGTGACCGCGCGGCTCGTACATGAGCAGGGTCCGGATGTGGTCCATCTCGGCCAGGAAGTGCTCGCGGCGCTCGGCCATGGTCGAGCCGGGGATGACTCCCACTCCCCCGGTGATCACCCGGGTGGGCATGCCCTCGGTATGGGAGTCCACCGCGTGGAAGACCCGTTTCGTCCTCATTGATACTCCTCGCAGGGGGTGAGCTGCCTTTCGGCCCCGTGGCCGGCCGCACTCAATGGTGCGCCCGGCCACGGAGTGCGGACGACCTGCCCCCGGTTACCGCAGGCCCTCGGCCAGGGCCTTCTCGGTGGCGGCGCGGACGAGGGCCTCCTCCTCGGCGACCAGCGGCAGCCGCGGCGGGCGGCACGGGCCGCCCTTTCGCCCGGCCAGGTCCATGGAGAGCTTGATGGCCTGCACGAACACGGTCTTGGAGTCCCAGCGCAGCAACGGGTGCAGCGCGCGGTAGAGCGGGAGCGCGGTGGTCAGGTCGCCGGCCAGGGCCGCCTTGTACAGCGCCACGCTGGACTCGGGCAGCGCGTTGGGGTAGCCCGCCACCCAGCCGACCGCGCCGGCCAGGGCCAGCTCCAGCAGCACGTCGTCGGAGCCCACCAGCAGGTCCAGGTCCGGGGCGAGCTCGGCGATCTCATAGGCCCGCCGGACGTCGCCGGTGAACTCCTTGACCGCCACGATGAGGCCCTCGGCGTGGAGCCGGGCCAGCAGCTCCGGGGTGAGGTCGACCTTGGTGTCATAGGGGTTGTTGTAGGCCACCACCGGCACGCCGGCCTTGGCCACCTCGCGGTAGTGCTCCACCACGATCCGCTCGTCGGCCCGGTAGGCGTTCGGCGGGAGCAGCATCACCGCCTGGCAGCCGGCGTCGCGCGCCTGCTCGGCCCAGCGGCGGGCCTCGGCCGCTCCGTAGGCGGCGATCCCCGGCATGACCCGGTCGCCGCCGATGGCCGCCACCGCGGTCTCCACGACCTGGGCCCGCTCCTCGGGCGTCAGGGTCTGGTACTCCCCCAGCGAGCCGTTCGGCACCACGCCGTCACAGCCACCCGCGACCAGCCACCGGCAGTGCTCCGCGTAGGCGTCGAAGTCGACCGAGAGGTCCTCGCGGAGAGGCAGCGCGGTGGCCACCATCACGCCGCGCCAGGGTTTCACACGGGTCGTCATTGAATCATCCTTCCAAGGGGGATCGGGTCGGCGCGGCGAGGTCGCCCAGCCGGATGGGCTGGGCGATCGGGCGCCGGGGTGCCGCGGGATCCTCGCCGGCGAGGCATGCCACGGCGTAGCCGCACATACGGCCCTGGCACCAGCCCATACCGGGGCGGGCCAGCAGTTTGACGGAGCGCGCGTCGATGGCGCCCAGGTCCTGGGCCTCGCGCACGGCCGACAGGGGCACCTCCTCGCAGCGGCAGACCAGCGTGTCGTCGCGGAGCCACCCCTGCCAGCCCGGCCGTACCGGGTAGGCCTCCAGCAGCGCCTTCGCGAAGGCGGCCAGGCGGTCCCTGCGCCGGGACAGGCGGGGCAGGGGCGGGACGCGCCGGCCCAGGTCCGCGGCGGCGCTCCGGCCCGCGATGCGCCCCTCGACCTCGGCCAGCACGGCTCCCCCGACGCCGGTGGACTCCCCCGCCGCGTAGACGCCGGGCACGCTGGTGCGCAGCCCCCCGTCCACGGTGACGACGGGGCTGCCGTCGGCGTCGGCGCGGGTGGCGCAGCCGAGCTGGACCGGCAGTTCGAGCTGGGGGACGAAGCCGTAGCCGTAGGCGAGGGTGTCGCACTCGACGGTCCTCGTCGAGACCGGCCTCCAGGCGGAGTCCAGTCTCGCCACGGTGACGTGGGTCAGCGCGCCCTCGCCGTGCGCCGCGATCACCGCGTGGCGGCCGCGGTAGGGCACCCGGTGCCGGGCCAGGCTCGCGCCGTACCCGAGGGCCTCACCGGCCTTGCCCGCGGCGAGCAGCGGGTGCCTGGCGAGCCCGAGCCGGCCGTTGGCCTCGTAGACGCCGCGCACGTCCGCGCCCGCCTCGGCCAGACCGGCGGCGACCGGGAGCAGGAAGGGGCCGGTCCCGGCGACCACGACCTTCCGGCCCGCCACGACGAGGTTGCCCTTGAGCAGGGCCTGCGCGCCACCGGCGGTCAGCACGCCGGGCAGGTCCCAGCCGGGGAACGGCAGGGGCCGGTCGTGGGCGCCGGTGGCGATCAGCAGCCCGCGCGCGGTGACCGTGCGGGGCCGCTCCTCGCGGTCCCCCTCAAGGCACCGTACGGTCACCGTCCCCTCGGCGCGTTCCACCGCCCAGACCTTGTGGCCGAGCAGCACGTCGGCGCGGGCGCGCAGCGTCTCCCACTGCCGGGTGAACCCGTCCAGGCCGTGGTGGAGGGCCCCGGGCGCCTGGGCGTTGAAGCCCTGCGGCAGGTGCCGGAAGTACTGGCCCCCGGGCCTGGGCGCGGCGTCGATCAGCACGACGTCCAGCCCGGCGAAGGAGGCGGTGAGCGCGCCGGCCACCCCGGCCGGGCCCGCGCCGATGACGGCGAGGTCGTAGAGGGGCTTCACCGGCCGTTCACCGTCTTCCCGCCGTCGGTCCCGTCGCCGTCCCCGGCCCGGCCGCCCGGCCCGACCTGTCCGGCTCGCGCGCCGGTGCTCACCCGGTCCCCGGGGCGGGCCTCCGTCAGGCAGGCCCGCAGGGACGGGCTGCCGTTGACGGTGACCAGGCAGTCGAAGCAGACGCCGATGCCGCAGAACAGCCCGCGCGGGCGGGCGCCGATCCTGGTGGTGCGCCATGACCGGATGCCCGCGCCGTGCAGGGCGGCGCCGATGGTCTGGCCGGGGATCACCGGGACGGGGGCGCCGTCCACGCTGATCTCGAACTCCGGCTCCGGCCGCGCTCGCACGAGGTCGTACGGCTGGTTCATCGGCGCTCCTCGAAGCGGTCCGGGCGGAAGGGCGTGAGGTCGAGGTCGGGGCGGTGACCGGCCAGCGTCTGGGCGATCAGGTGGCCGGTGGCGGGCGCCAGGCCGATGCCCGCGCCCTCGTGGCCGCAGGCGTGGTGGAGGCCCGGGGCCCGGGGGTCCTCGCCGATCACCGGCAGGTGGTCGGGGCAGTAGGGCCGGAAGCCGCAGTAGGCCCGTATCGCCCTGCGGTCGGCCAGCGCCGGGAACAGCTCGACGGCCTGGCGGGCGAGGCGTTCCAGCACCGGCACGGAGACCGTGCGGTCGAAGCCGACGCGCTCGCGGCTCGCGCCGATGAGCACCGGCCCCGACGGGGTCCCCTCCACGACGGCGGACGTCTCCAGGCCCTCCGAGTCGCTGGCCACGTTGGTGACATAGGCGGCGGTGTAGACCTTGTGCCTGATCAGCGGCTCGTCGAACGGCTCGGTGACCAGGATGAAGCCGCGCCTGGGCAGGACCGGGACGTGTACGCCGGCCATGGCGGCCACCTCGCCGCCCCAGGTCCCGGCGGCGTTGACGACGGCTCCCGCGAGGATGTCGCCGTGGTCGGTCGTGACACCGCCGATCCGGTCGCCGTCACGCAGGAAGCCGGCGACCGTGACGCCGGTGCGCAGCATCAGGGTGCCGCGGCCGAAGCGGTCGGCGCCGCGCCGGATCAGCGTGGCCGCCGCCAGCATGGGCTGGACCTGGGCGTCCTGCGGGTAGAACACGCCTCCGGCGAAGCCCCCGGCCAGGTGGGGCTCGTAGTCGCCGAGCCCGCCGGAGGGGACCACCGTGTGCTCCACCCCCTGCTTGCCCGCCAGGCCGGTGAGCGCCTCCAGCACCTCGCCGGTCTCGGCGACGACGAGGCCGCCCTTGGCCTCGAACTCGAAGCCGTCGAGCTCCGCCAGCTCGCGCCAGAGGCCGTTGGAGAGCAGGGCGAGGTCGAGCTCGGGGCCCGGCTCCTTGTCGGAGACCAGGACGTTCCCCTCTCCCGCGCCGGTCGTGCCGCCCGCCACGGGTCCGCGGTCGACGACGACCACGTCCAGCCCGGCGCGCGCCGCGTAGTACGCGCACGCGGCCCCGACGACTCCGGCGCCGATCACCACGACGTCCGGCATGACCCACCTCACTCCCGCAACCTGACCCACCAGTACTATGTCACATACTGTTACGCGGATCAATCGGGCGCCTCCGCCGTTCCGCCAGTTCAGCCGAGTCATACCCGCCGGTACACAGCACAAGCCGTACGGGCTGGGGCAGATCATCTCAGGGCGTGCGCATGGGCCCGCGACGGGACCGTCCCCCTCGCCGCCTAACATGTGAGCCGTGAAGCACCTCCTTGACCAGGCCCGTCGGCAAGCCGTGAACCTGACGCTGTCCGTATGGTCCCCCACGGCCGCCACCCTGCGCCGCTGGGCGCTGGTGGCGGTGGTCGTCAACGCCGGCATCACCGTGACCGGCGCGGCGGTCCGGGTCAGCAAGTCGGGGCTGGGCTGCCCCACCTGGCCCAGGTGCACCCCCGACAGCTTCGTCCCGGTCGCCCACGGCGAGATCTCCCCGATCAACATGGCCGTCGAGTTCGGCAACCGGCTGCTGACCTTCCTGGTCCTGGCCGTCGGCCTGATCTGCCTGCTCGCCGCCATGAGGCTGCTGCCCCGGCGCCGGGACCTGGTCCGGCTCGCCTGGCTGCAGCCGATCGGCGTGGCCGTGCAGGGGCTCTGGGGTGGCGTGGTCGTGCACAGCGTGCTCAACCCGTTCACCGTGGGGATGCACTTCCTGATCTCCATCGGCCTGCTCGCCGCCTGCGTCGCCCTCCACGCCCGCTCGCAGGAGAGCGACGCGCCGCCGGAGCGGCTGGTCCGCCGTGACATCCGCACGCTCGGCTACGTGCTCACCGCCGCGGTGGCCGTCCTGCTCGTCGCGGGCGTGGTGGTGACCGGCACCGGACCGCACTCCGGGGACGAGATGGCCTCCCGGTTCCCGTTCGACATCGAGGTCGTGGCCAGGATCCACGCCGACGTCGTCTACCTCGTGGTCGGGCTCACCTTCGCCCTGCTGTTCGCCCTGCGCGTGACCGGCGCGCCCGCTCACGCGCGGCGGGCGGCGCTGACGCTGCTGGCCGTGGAGCTGGCGCAGGGGATCATCGGATACGTCCAGTACTTCCTGGCCGTGCCCGCGTTCCTGGTCGGCCTGCACGTGCTCGGCTCGACGCTGGTGTGGATCTGCACGCTGCGGCTGGTGTTCGCGATGCGGACCCGGGGGCCGCTGGGCGCTCAGACCGCCCGCGGGGACAGGCTCGACTCCGTCCCCGCCTAACCGGACAATGGCCGGATGCCGCTGTCGCGCAAGGCCTTCCGACGCTCCTACCAGGCGGCGGTGCTGCTGAGCGTGCTCGCCGTCGCCCCGTTGACCTGGGCGTGGCTGACCAGCTCCGGGCACCGCGCGGTCGCCGGCTCCTCTCCCGGCTGGGTGAGCGAGGTCCCCGCCGCCCCGGTCGCGCTGGTCCTGGGGGCGGGAGCCCGGGGAGCGACCCCCTCCCCCATGCTCGCCAGGCGGCTGGACATCTCCGCCGAGCTGTACCGGGCGGGCAAGGTGAGGGCGATCCTGCTGTCGGGCGACAACAGCCGTGCCGACTACGACGAGCCCACCGTGATGCGCGACTACCTGCTCGCCCACCGCGTCCCCGCCGGCGCGCTCGTCCTCGACTACGCGGGCTTCGACACCTGGGACTCGTGCGTGCGGGCCCGCGACGTGTTCGGAGCCACCCGGCTGACCGTCGTCACCCAGGTCTTCCACCTGCCCAGGGCCGTCGCGCTGTGCCGTACGGCGGGCCTGGAGGCCTTCGGTGTCGGCGACGACTCGGCCCGGCAGTGGGTCTCCACCTACTCCTACGCGGCCCGTGAGTTCGCCGCCTCGGCCAAGGGCTTCCTCGACTCGGTGGTCCTCGACGCCGCCCCCGTCTTCCCGGGGCCGCGCGAGACCACCCTCGACGCCGCCCTCCGGTCCGGCTGAGCCCCTACCGGTACGGCGGGTGCGGGCCGGCGCCCGGC
>NZ_NGFP01000165.1 GCF_002149035.1 Streptosporangium minutum | reverse complement strand
GGCCGGAACGGGCGGGGCCAGGCGTGTGCGAGGGACGGGGTCGCAGTCTCCGGCGACGGCGTCCGGCGTCTTCGCGCGGCTGTTCACGTCGGCGACCTACCGGTGGACGCCGGCCGCGTCGCGGGTGGCCCGGCCGCGTCAGCCCGCCGCCCGCCGTACGGCATAGCCGCCGACGGAGGGCTCCAGCAGGTCGAAGACCTGGCGGGCGGATTCGGCGACGGCGGCGGCGATCTCCTGGTTGCCCCGGCCGTCGAGGGTGTGGCGCTGCACCTCGGCGAAGAGCACGCGGTGGGCGCCGCCGAGCTGGGTGGCCACCGCGCGCGGGAGGGTGGCGTACGGCTCGGCTCCGGTCTCGGCGGCCAGGACCTCGGTCAGGGCGTCTTCGCGCAGGTCGTGCAGATCGCGGATGCGGGCCACCAGCGTCGGGCTGTCGGCGATCATGCGGGCGAACCGGGCGCCGGAGAAGCCGATGACGGGGTCGTGGCGCTCCACCCCCGTGAAGAACGCGCGCCTGAGCGCGGCGAGGGCCGATTCGCCGGGCTCCCGCTCCGCGACCGTGCGGGCCGGGCCGGCCACGAACTCCTCATGGTGGTCGAGGGCCAGATCCTCCTTGCGCGGGAAGTAGTTGGTGACGGTCATCTTGGCCACCCTGGCCGCCGTCGCGATGTCGGCGATGGTCGTCCTGTCGAAGCCGCGCTCCATGAACAGCCGGGTCGCGTGGTCCGAGATGGTCTGGCGGGTCTCGCGTTTCTTCAGCTCCCGCAGGCCCGTTGTCTCTGTGCTCATGCTGCCATCCTCTCACAGGTTCGACATATTTTTAGGTTCGACCTGTTTTTATGTTGACAACAGATCGATGCCGACCTAAATTTATGTCCAGCACAAGGTTTACGGATGGAGACCGTATGAACCCCCAGGTAGCCCCCGCCTTCCGCGTCTCGGCCGCCGGCGCCGTGGTCAAGCTCGACGCCTCCTTCCCCGAGGGTGCCCGCGCTTCTGCGGCCCCGGACGCCGGGCCGTACCGGCCGCGCCGCCGCGAGCACGAGCACGCGCGCTCCACCGGCAGGACGGACCTCGCCCGCCGCCCTCTCCACCAGGCGCGGTCCCGCACCTACTGAACAGACCGCCGTTCCCCCGCCCCCTACGAGAGGTGCCTGCCTTGTCACTCGGTTCCACCGTCACCCAGACCGGCGACGAAGTCCTGACGCTCCTGAAGGCCGAGATGGGCGCCACCTCCGACCCGGTCAGGGACTACCTCCGGCAGATCGCCAGGATCCCCCTGCTCACCGCCGAGCAGGAGGTCGAGCTGGCCCGGCGCGTCGAGGCGGGCCTGTTCGCCCGGGAACGCCTCGACGCCGAAGGGCTCCCGGCGGCCCTGAGGGCCGAGCTGGAGTGCGTCGCCGACGACGGCCGCCGCGCCAAGGACCGTTTCGTGGAGGCCAATCTGCGGCTGGTCGTCTCGATCGCCAAGCGCTACGCCGGACGTGGCGTGCCCCTCCTGGACCTGATCCAGGAGGGCAACCTGGGCCTGATCCGCACCGTCGAGAAGTTCGACCACAGGCTGGGGTTCAAGTTCTCCACCTACGCCACCTGGTGGATCAAGCAGTCGATCAGCCGGGCTATGGCCGACCAGGCGCGCACCATCCGCGTCCCGGTCCACATGGTCGAAATGATCAACAAGGTGTCCCGGGCGGAGCGGCAGCTCCTGCGCGACCTGGGGCGCGAGCCGACGCCGGAGGAGATCGCGGCCGAGCTCGGCCTGACGCCGGAGAAGGTCACCGAGATCCGGGGCCACGGCCGCGAACCGATCTCCCTGCACACGCCGCTCGGCGACGAGGGCGACAGCGAGCTCGGTGACGTGATCGAGGACGCGGAGGCCGTCACCCCGGAGGCGGCGGTCGCCTTCACCCTGCTCCAGGAGCAGGTGCGCGCGCTGCTCGCCACGTTGACCGGGCGTGAGGCGGGCGTGATCTCGATGCGGTTCGGGTTCGCCGACGGCAGGCCCCGGACCCTGGACGAGATCGGCAGGGTCTACGGCGTCACCCGCGAACGGATCCGCCAGATCGAGTCCAAGACCATGTCCAGACTCCGGCACCCCTCCCGGTCACAGCCCCTGCGCGACCACCTGAGCTGAAAGGGCGCGTCCAGGGGCGACGGGCCTAGGAGGTGGGCGACAGGACGCCGAAGCTCACCAGGGCGATGATGGCGACGCCGAGGAGGATCCGGTAGATCACGAAGCCGGTGAAGCGGTGGGTGCTGATGTACTTCAGGAACCACGACACCGCGGCGTAGCCGACGATGAACGAGATCACGGTGGCCAGGATCGTCGGGCCCCAGTCGGGGGCCTTCCCTTCACCGATCTTGAACAGCTCCAGGAAGCCCGCGCCCAGCACGGCCGGGATGGCCAGCAGGAAGGAGTACTTCGCGGCCTGCTCCCGGCGGTAGTCCAGCAGCAGGCCGGCGCTGATCGTGCCGCCGGAGCGCGAGACGCCCGGGATCAGGGCGAGCGACTGCGCGAAGCCGTAGATCAGGGCGTGCGTGAAGCTGAGGTGCCTGTCCAGCGTGAGCTTGTTGCGTGCGGTGTGGTCGGCGAACCAGAGGACCAGCCCGAAGACGATCAGCGTCGTGCCGATCAGGCGCAGGTCGCGGAAGGCGGTCTCGATGGGGTCCTTGAAGGCCAGGCCGAGGACGACGATCGGCAGGGTGCCGATGATCACGTACCAGCCCATCCGGGCGGCGTAGTGCTTGCGGAGGTCGGGCGTCCACAGGGCTCTGGTCCAGGTGGAGATGATCTCCCAGATCTCCTTGCGGAAGTAGATCACCACCGCGGCCTCGGTGCCGAGCTGGATCACCGCGGTGAACGCGGCCCCGGGGTCCTCCCAGCCGAAGAACGCCGACACGACCCTGATGTGGGCACTGGAGGAGATCGGTAGAAACTCCGTCAATCCCTGAATGAGCCCGAGGACCACCGCTTCGAACCAGCCGATCAACTTGGGCACCTTCCGTCCCAGCGCGTGCGTAACCTACGCGAGGCTAGCGGAGCGCGGGACTTCCCGTGACTCCGTCATCCGGCTGGAGCCGATCGGCGGGCGCGGGATTCCTGGGGGCCGAGGAGCTGCTCGCGCAGCGCGCTGAGCTGATGGGAGTGCTCCACCGAGCGGTTCTCGTCCAGGGAGTCGATGGCCAGCAGCAACGCGTCGGCCACGATGATGCCGGTCAGCGGCTCGGCCGTGATGCCGGTGGGGGTGTGCGGGGCGGAGAGCGCGGCGTCCACCCGGTCGGCGAACGCGTCGCCCAGCTCGTCGGAGATGAGGACCACTCCCGCGCCCACGGCCTTGGCCCGGTCGACCAGCACCTCTATCTCGCGCAGGCGCCTGCCCGGCTGGAAGACGACGACGGCGTCCCCATGGGCGAGCGGGAGCAGCTCGTCGGCGAGGGCGAAGCCCGTGGCGCCCGTGGAGCGCGCCCGGTGTCCGCGCCGGCCCAGTTTGAGCGCCAGGTGCCGGGCGGCGGGCTCGGAGGCCCCGACGCCGTAGACCAGGGTCGAGCCCGCGCCCGCGAGCACCTCCACCGCGCGCTGGAACGCCTGCTGGTCCCAGAGCCGGTGGCTGTGCTCCAGCCGTTCCCGTGCCTCGTCGAAGACCCGGGTCCAGATGGCCGACAGGTCGTGGCCGACGTGAGTGATCCGTTGCTGCAGCCGGACGTCCGGCGGCACGGCCGAGCTGAACTCGGCCGCGAGCGCCCGCTTCAGGCCTGGCAGCCCGCCGAAGCCCAGCCGTTGCATGGTCCGCACCACCGTGGCGTTGCTGGTGCCGCTCGCGCCGCCGAGCTCCTGGGCGCTGGAGAACAGGATCTGCTCGGGCGGGCAGGAGATCAGGAACTGGCACACGGCGCGCTCGGCGGGCGAGAGCTCGTCCCACAGCTGGCGGACGACCGACCTGAGCTGCTCAATCGGGCTGTGTGTATTTTCCATTACGACTGTTGACTCCTGTGTATCGAGCATTACTCTGTCTCAGGAAACGTCATTACAGATTCCGTGACATCTGAAATGAACGTTACACGGCCTTCCCGTGCTAGGAGTCCTATTGAGCCCCAACCCGCTGCCGCTCGTCGAGATCTCCGGCGCGCCCCGCGACCGCGGTCGCCAGTACGGCGAGCAGGCCCGTGAGCCGATCCACCGGGCGCTGGCCTACTACACCGAGGCGTTCGGCCACTCCTCCGGGCTCACCTGGGGCCAGGTCACCGACCGCGCCACCCGCTGGGTGGAGGTCTCGCGGGGCTTCGCCCCCGATCTGGTCGAGGAGATGGAGGGCATCGCCGAGGGCGCCGGCCTGGGTCTTCTCGACATCCTCGCACTCAACGCCCGCGGCGAGATCATCTACGACGACACCTTCGCCCGGATGAACGGAGCGGCCGGAGCCGGCGGAGACGACGGCGCCCCCGACGGCTGCACCTCGTTCGCGCTGCTCCCCGAGGCCTCCGGCGACGGCCACGTCTACGCCGGCCAGAACTGGGACTGGCGTTCCGGCGTCGCCGACACGGTGATGGTGCTGCGCATCGTCCAGCCGCCCAGACCAACGGTGATCATGCATGTGGAGGCCGGGCAGATCGGCCGCCAGGGCGCCAACTCCGCGGGCATCGCGCTGAACGCCAACGGCCTCGGCGGCCGGTTCGACGACGCGGTCGGCATCCCGCAGACCGTCATCCGCCGCCGGGTGCTCGACAGCCCCGACCTCAACGCCGCGCTGGAGGCGCTCACCGGGTCCAGGGCCCACATCGCGAGCAACGCGCTGGTCACCCACCGCGAGGGTTTCGCCATCGACCTGGAGACCACCCCCGGCCCGGTCGGCTGGATGTATCCCACCGACGGCCTGCTCGTGCACGGCAACCACTACCAGGCTTTCGTCCCCCCGCAGCTCGCGGCGTCCTACCGCCCCGCCGCGGCCGACTCCCTGTTCCGGGTGCCCCGGGCGGAGCTGGGCCTGCGCCGCTGCCGTGACGCCTCGGGCTCCGACGAGGCCCGCAAGCTCATCCGGACCGCCATGTCGGACCACCTCGGCTTCCCCGAGTCCCTCTGCACCCACCCCGACGAGAACCGGCCCGCCGTCAGGCGGTGGGCCACCCTGCTGTCGAGCTGTGTCGACCTCACCACGGGCGACTACCTCATCACTGCCGGCACGCCCTGCGACCACGAGTACGACCGCGTGCCCTGGAACCTCTACGACGGACCGGGCGGCGAGTGAACGCCGTGCCCGAGATGAGAGAAGACCCCCATCTGATGAAAACGACACGCTGCCTGGTCCTGGCCGGTCTCGTCGGCCTGACCGCCGCCTGCGGAGGCACCGCCGCGACCACCAAGACCCCCGACGTCGCGAGCCTCACGCTCGTCAACCAGACCGCCAAGGCGGCGGGCCCGCTGGAGAAGGCCACCTGGCTGCTCGGCGAGGAGCCGGGCACCCTCGACCTGGACATCGACGGCGGCACGCCCAACCGGACCGTCATGACCAACGTCTGCGAGCGGCTCATGCAGACCCAGCCCGACATGACGATCAAGCCGTGGCTGGCCGAGAAGGTCGACCAGCCCACCCCCACCACAATGGTCTTCACCCTGCGCGCGGGCACGACCTTCCACGACGGCACGCCGATGACCGCCGCCGACGTCGTGTGGAGCCTGGAGCGCCACGCCGCCGAGGGCATGAACGAGTCCGACGAGTTCGAGGACGTCGAGTCGGTGAAGAAGACCGGCGACGACCAGGTGACGATCACCTTCAAGAAGGCGAACGCCCTGTTCATCCAGGCCATGGCCGGTGACGCCGGGATCGTGCTCAACCGGAAGGTCGTCGAACGCCTCGGCAAGGACTACGGCACCCCCGGCCACGAGGACGCCTGTTCGGGTCCCTACCGGCTCGGCGAGTGGAGGTCGGGCACCGAGATCACCATCGAGCGTGACGACGCCTACTGGAACAAGGACGTCAAGCCGCTGACCAAGGCGGTCACCTTCCGCTGGGCCGACGACAGCGCCATGGTCAACAGCCTGGTCACCGCCGCGGCCGACGGGGCCTACCTGGCCGAGACCGGCGCCGCCGTCGCCCTGGCCGAGAACCCGGCCGTCAACGTCGCCTACGGCCCGACGACACGGGTGTTCGTTCTCCTGCCGACCGACCGCGGGACCCTGAAGGACCCGAGGATCCGCCGGGCGCTCTCCCTGGCGATCGACCGGTCCGGCATCGCCAAGTCGGGCTTCGCCGGGCTGGCCCGGCCCTGGAAGGTCCCGGTCGGCGCGGGCGCCTGGTCCTATGAGAGGCCCGCGTTCCAGGAGGCCTACGACCGGCTTCAGGGGGCTCCCGCCGCTCCCGACGACGCCACGATGGCCGAGGCGAAGAAGCTCGTCCAGGAGGCCGGCTCGCCCGCCACGCCCATCGTGGTCGCCACCGACGGCGACCAGGCGCGCTCGGTGATCGCCAACGCGGTCGTCGACGCGGCAGGGAAGCTCGGTCTGGCCGCCGAGATCAAGACGGTCCCCAGCTCGGAGTTCGGCGCCTTCTACACCGACAAGGCCAAGCGCGCCCAGGTCGACCTGGTCCCCGACGACTGGTACATCACCAAGAGCGACCCCATCGGGTTCTACGACAACGGACTGTCGGGCTCCTCCAACAACTGGGTCGGCTTCGACTCGCCGGACTACGACGCGCTGGTGGCCAAGGCGCTGGAGACCACCGACGACGCCCAGCGCGCCAAGCACGTCATCGACCTGCAGGACAGGTTCACCGCCGACATGGTGTGGATCTCCCTCGTCGAGGTGCCCTCCACCGTCGTGCTCAACAAGAAGGTGACCGGCCCGCCCGCCTCCATGACCTACTTCGGTTACCCCTGGGCGACCGATCTGGGAGCGGCGGGCTGACATCCGGCACGGCCCGCGCCGCCCCCGGCGCGGGCCGCGTCCCCGCCGAGGAGCCGTACCCCGCCAAGGAAGGAGCAGCATGGCGCTGCGCGTGGCCCGCAAGCTGGCGGGTCTGGTCGCGACGTTGCTGGCCACGTCGTTCATCATCTTCGGAGCCGCCTACGCGGCCCCCGGCGACCCGGTCACGTTCCTGGCCGGCGGCAAGGAGAACCTCACGCCCGAGTATCTCGCCGCGGTCCGGGCGCAGTACCACCTGGACGACCCCTTCTCCGTCCAGTACGGCCGCTGGCTCTGGGACGCGCTCAACGGTGACCTGGGCCGCTCCTTCCAGTACAACGACGAGGTCCTGGACCTGCTGGCCGCCCGGCTGCCGACGACCCTCGGCCTGGTCGCCTACGCCACCGTGCTGTTCGTCGTGATCGGCGTCGCCCTCGGCGTCCTCGCCGCGGTGCGGGGCGGCCGGACGGACTCGACGGTCGTGGCCGGCACCACGTTCGCGACCTCGGTCCCGCCGTTCGTCGCCGCGACCGCGCTGATCTCGGTCTTCGGTGTGCAGCTCGGCTGGTTCCCGGTGGCCGGCGGCGGATCGTTCACGCACCTGACCCTGCCCGCGATCACCCTCGCGCTGGGCGCCGTCGCGATCATCAGCCGGGTCACCCGGCAGGCCATGGTGGAGCAGCGCGAGCTCGACCACGTCACGGTCGCGCGGGCCTCGGGCCTGGCCGAGCGGCTCATCGTGGTGCGGCACGTCTTCCGCGGCGCCCTCGGGCCCGTCGTGACGATGTGCGGCCTGGTCAGCGCGGGCATGCTCGCCGGGACGGTGACCGTCGAGACCGTGTTCGGGCTCAGCGGCATCGGCTCGCTGCTGGTCGGCGCCATCAACACCCACGACTTCCCGGTGACCCAGGCCGTGCTGCTGCTCATGGTCGTCGCCTACATCACGGTGACCACGCTGGTCGAGCTGGCGCAGCCGCTCATCGACCCGCGGGCGCGGATCGAAAGGAGCCGGGCATGAAGCCGGACAGCCCCGTCCTCCGCGGGGAGCCCGACGTCGGGGACGCGCCCTCCGGTCCGGGACAGGCCCCCGCCCCGCCGGGACAGGCCCCGGCCTTCCCGGGGCGGGGAAGACGGCGCATCGCGGCACTCGTGGGCGCAGGACCCGTCGGATCCCGGCTGGCCTCGGTCTTCCTGGCCGTGGTCGTGCTCTGCGCGATCCTCGCGCCACTGGCCGCGCCGTACAGGCCCGACGCCATCGACTTCGCGGTCTCGCTCTCCCCGGCGACCCCCGAGCACCTGCTCGGCGCCGACCAGTCGGGTCGCGACCTGCTCTCCAGGGTCATGTACGGCGCGCGGACCTCGCTGATCGGCCCGCTCGTCCTGCTGGCCGTCGCCTCGGTCGTCGGCGTCGCGATCGGCACGCTGGCCGCGTGGTCGCGGGGCTGGGTGGACGCCGTGCTGTCCCGGGTGACCGACGTGATGTACGCCTTCCCCGGCCTGCTCTTCGTGGTCCTGGTGGTGGCCGTCTTCGGCAACGGGATGACCACGGCGGTCCTCGCGCTGGGCCTGGCCTACGCGCCCACCATCGCCAAATACACCCGGAGCATCGCGATCACCGAGTGCGCGAAGCCGTACATCGACGCCTACCGGGTCCAGGGCATGGGGAGCCTGGCCATCTGCGTGCGGCACCTCATCCCCAACCTGGCCCGGTCCCTGGTGGGTTATCTGGTCGTGCTGTTCGGTGAGGGGCTGATGAGCCTGGCCACGCTGAGCTTCCTCGGCTTCGGCGCCCAGCCGCCCTCGTCCGACTGGGGGCTCATGGTCAAGGAGGGCCAGGCGGCCATCGTCCAGGGGGCCTTCCTGCCCGTCCTGGTCCCCGGCGCGGCCATCGCCCTGGTGGTCGTGTCCTTCAACGTGATCGGTGTCAGGCTGGCCGACCGGCTGGGCACGAGGAGGCTCTGATGCTGCTGTCCGTGGAAGACCTCACTCTGGAGGCGGGCGGCCGCCGGCCGATCCTGCGGGACGTCGCGCTCCAGGTGCGGCGCGGTGAGATCGTCGGTCTCGTCGGCGAGTCCGGTTCGGGCAAGTCGACCATCGCCCGCGCGGTGCTGCGGCTGCTGCCCCAGGGGGCCCGGGTCTCCGGCCGGGTCCTGGTCGGGGGCGAGGACGTGCTGACGATGGACGACGCGCGGCTCCGCGCCCTCCGCGCCTCGGACGTCTCGATGATCTACCAGGATCCCCGGTCGTCGCTCAACCCCGTCAGGAGGATCGGCGACTTCCTCACCGAGCGCATGATCCTGACGCTCGGCCGCCCCGCGGCCGAGGCCAGGTCCCGTGCGGCGGAGCTCCTCGCGGCGGTCGGCATGCGCGACCCGGAGCGCCGCCTGCGGCAGTATCCCCACGAACTGTCCGGAGGCATGCTGCAGCGGGTCGTGATCGCCGCCGCGCTGGCGGCCGATCCGGCGCTGATCCTGGCCGACGAGGCCACCAGCGCCCTCGACGTCACCACCCAGGCCGAGACCCTGGCCCTGCTCCGCACCGTGCAGGCCGAGCGCGGCCTCGGGATGCTCTTCATCACCCACGACCTGCACCTCGCCTCGGCCTTCTGCGATCGGGTCCACGTCCTGTACGCCGGAACCGTGGTGGAGTCGCGGCCCGCCGCCGACCTGTTCGCCGACCCCCGCCACCCCTACACCGCCGGCCTGCTCGGCTGCACGCCCGAGCTGGGAGACCCGCGCCCGCTGCGGCCGATCCCCGGGAGGCCGCCCTCCCTCGACGACCTCCTGCCGGGCTGCCCGTTCTCCCCCCGATGCCCGCACGCGGAGGCGGAGTGCGAGACCTGGGCGCCGCGGCCCGTCGCGGTGGAGGGCGGCGTCGCCGCCTGCCGCCTCATCCCGGTGGCCGTCCAGGAGAGGAGCCCGGTCTGATGCTGTCCGTCCACAACCTGTGCAAGGCCTTCCCCGGCACGGTCGCGGCCGACGCGGTCTCCTTCGAGCTGCCCTCCGGCGGTTCGCTCGGGCTGGTCGGCGAGTCCGGATCCGGCAAGACCACCGTCGCCCGCATGCTCGTCGGGCTGGTCCGCCCCGACTCCGGCACCGTCACGGTCGACGGCCGCGTCCGGGATCCGCGCGAGCGCGGGCGCGCGGCCAGGCTCAGGCGGGCCAGGGAGATCCAGATGGTCTTCCAGGACCCCTACGTCTCCCTCGATCCGCGGCTGACCGCCGCCGAGTGCCTGCGGGCCGTGCTCCGCCTGCACAGCAAGGACCGCTCGCGCGTCCCCGTCCTGCTCGACCAGGTCGGTCTCGGCACGCGGGAGGCGGGCGCCCGGCCGCACCAGCTCAGCGGCGGCCAGCGCCAGCGGCTGGCGATCGCGCGGGCCCTGGCGGTGGAGCCGTCGGTGCTCGTCCTGGACGAGGCCGTCGCGGCACTCGACGTGTCCATCCAGGCGCAGATCCTGGAGCTGCTGGCGCAGGTGCGCCGCGACTCGGGGGTGGCGCTGCTGTTCGTCAGCCACGATCTCGCGGTCATCAGGCACCTGTGTGAGGAGACGCTCGTGCTGCACCGGGGCCGGGTGGTGGAGAGCGGGCCGGTGGCGAAGGTGCTCGCCGAGCCCGAGCACCCCTACACCCGGCTGCTGCTGGGCTCGGTGCCGCGCCCCGGCTGGGATCCCGCCGAGGTGGTACGGCTCCGCCGGGAGATGGAGGCCTCCGAAGTTTTCTGATTCCCCGTCAACCGAAGCCCTGGTCCCGGCGGTAGTCATCCTCGGAGCATCGAGGTGGAGGCAGGGATGACTGAGTTCGCGGAGTACGTCGCGCAGCGTCACGAACGGCTGCGAAGAACGGCGTACCTCCTCACCAGGGACTGGGCGATCGCCGAGGACCTGGTGCAGACGGCGCTGGCCAAGGCGTGGGTCGCCTGGCGGCGGATCGACGGCGATCCCGATCCGTACGTCTATCGGATCATCACCAACACGCACGCCTCCTGGTGGCGGCGGCGCTGGCGGGGGGAGGTCCCCACCGAGGTCCTGCCGGACCGGGCGGACGCGGGCGACTTCACGAGCGACGTCGGCGACCGGGACGTCCTGTGGACGGCGATCGGCGAGCTGTCGGGCCGCCAGCGGGCGGTGGTCGTCCTGCACTACTTCGAGGAGATGACCCTCGCCCAGGTGGCCGACGTGCTGGGGTGCTCCGTCGGGGCGGTGAAGAGCCAGCTCGGCAGGGCTCTCACCCGGCTCCGGGTCGACCAGGGGATTCAGACGATAACGGGAGCCAGGCGATGACCCACACCGAGCACGACCTGAGGGAGCTGCTCGCGGCGCGCAGCGAGGGCGGCAGCGGGGGCGCCGCCCGGCTGGAGGAGATCGTCACGAGGGGCCGGAGGATCCGGCGGCGCAGGTGGGCGGCCGCCGGGACGCTGGCCGCGGCGCTGGCGGTCGTGGCGGGTCTGACGCCGGTGCTGCTGTCCGGCGGGCAGGGGCGGGCGTCGAACATCGCGGCCTCGGTGCAGACGCCTCAGGGAGAGGGCGTACGGCTGGCGGGCGTCCGCCTCGCGAACGTGGGAAGGAAGGAGAAGGTCTCCTTCACCCCGAGGAGCGGGAAGACCTCCTACCGGGTGAACTGCGCCGGCCCGGTCCAGACCTTCGTGCGCCTCGGCGACCAGGTCGACCACGGCAGGTGCGGAAACGAGCAGGGGCGGGAGTGGTCCACGTTCGGCAAGCTCGAAGAAGCCCGGGAGGGGGTCACCGTGGAGGTCGAGGTGTTCACCATCCCGACCTCGCGGGTCCCGGCGGACATCACGGCGGAGACGGCCCTCTCACGGGAGGACTTCGACCGCGTGCTCGCGCTGGCCGAGCCGGGACCGGGCCTCTGGGAGATCGCGATCCATGACGGCGGCGTCTCCGACCGGTCGTGCTCGCCGGACATCTGCCTGCACAGCGGCACGCTGCCGGCGACGAAGGGGGAGCGGAACCTGGCCGGCCTGCCCAACAGCCACACGATTGAGAGCCGCCGCTTCAAGGAGATCAACAAGAGGTTCAGGGTAAAGGCGGATCCGAGCGGCCAGGGCTCGGTGTACGTCCGGTGCGAGGGTGCGGACCTGTACGCGTTCATCTGGCCGGGTGCCACCGGCGACGGCGTGCTGGCCGTGGCCCAGCCCTGCGGGGCGATGCCGGTGAACTGGGACTTCCAGAGCACGGACGGTGCCACGGTGGCGGTGGTGCCGCGCGAGCGGGTGCCGGCCGGTCTGGACTTCGCGTCGGACCTGGAGAAGGGGGCGGATCTGGCCAGGGAGATCGTCGGCGGGCTCACGCCCACGCCGGGGAACTGGGAGGTCGCCGTCCAGCAGTGGGACGACCCCCCGTCGAAGGTGAAGAAGTCCTGGTCCTCCGACGGGAAGGTCACCTTCTCCTTTGAGGACTGACAGTGATGATGTGGATGAGCGTCTCCCGTCGAAGCCCGGCCCCAGGGCTGACTGACTCCGGGCCTTGAACGGGATGTGCCGGCTTCGGTGGGCCTGCCCCTGCGGGGTTCCCGCCGGGGCTGACCCCGCAGACGCGGGGCCGGCGGGCCCCGGCTGAGGTGGGGTACGGCTCCGGGAGGCGGCCGTACCCCACCCCTTCCCACTAGCGGGTGATCTTGACGTCGTCGATGCCGGCCTCGACGAGCGAGGCGCCGGAGGCGTCGGCGGCCTCGATGAGGATCCGGACGCTCTGCCCGGCGTAGGAGGAGATGTCCACGTCGGCCACTGCCCAGGCGCCGTTGCGGTTGGTGGCCGCGCCGAGCTGCTGGAAGACCTGGGTGGTGGTGGCGCCGACGACCTTGACGCGCAGGTAGTCGGCGCTGGAGGCGTTGGAGCCGTGTGCCAGGTACCAGGAGAAGTTCAGCTTGAGCGTCCCGCCGGTGGGCAGGGCGACGGCCGGTGACTGGATGGTCGTGGTGCCGCCGTCGATGTCGTGATCCCCGGCGGAGGCGCCGGCCAGCGGTCCGGTGACCAGGTCGTTGCTGCCGCTGACGGTGGTGCCGAGCTGCTTGGCGCCGCTGGAGGTGTGGCCGCGGGGTCGCCCCGCTCCCACCGGCCGAGGGTGGCGGTGTCGGTGCCGCCGGGGTTGGCGGTCCAGCCGGTCGCCGTCTCGAAGGTGTCCTGCCAGACGGTCACGGGCGGGGTGGCCGTGGCGGTCGTCCACACCGCGTAGGCGATCGCGTCGGCGTTGCGGTTCAGCGCGGTGTCGTTGATGTTCGCCGTGGTGTCGCACGCCCGGTGGTAGCAGGAGTCGAACGCCTGCCCCGCCGTACCGCCCCAGAGGGTGGCCTGGGCGCTGGACTTGACGCCCTCCGCGCCGGTGAACGTGCCGCCGGCGGGGATGCCGACGCTGATGAACGGCCCGTAGTCGGAGCGGCCGTCGAAGTCGGTGCCCCGGGTGGCCACGCCGATCGAGGTGAAGTAGGCCTGGAGCGTCGCCTCCAGCTGGGCGGAGCCCGCCGGGCCGGGGCCCGAGCCGACGCCGTCGGAGTTGTCGCCGTCGTAGACGAAGTAACCGGCGTTGGGGGAGCCCACCATGTCGAAGTTCAGGTAGCCCTTGACCTTGGCCCGTTCGGCGGCCGGGAGGTTGGTGACGTAGTACTGCGAGCCGCGCAGGCCCAGCTCCTCGGCGCCCCACCAGGCGAAGCGGAGGTGCTTGGTGGGCGCCAGGGCCTGGCGGGAGACCTCCAGCGCGGTCTCCAGGATGGCGGCGCTGCCGGAGCCGTTGTCGTTGATGCCCGGCCCCGCGGTCACGCTGTCGAGGTGGGCGCCGACCATGAGGATGTCGTTCGGGTCGCCGCCGGGCCAGTCGGCGATGACGTTGTAGCCGGTCGCGCCGCCGTAGGTGAACGACTGCAGGGTGGTGGTGAACCCGGCGCCGTCGAGCAGGCCCTTGACGTAGTTCGCCGAGGCGAGATAGCCGGGGCGGCCGTGGGCGCGGTTGCCGCCGTTGGCGGTGGCGATGGACTGGAGCTGGGTGAGGTGTGCTTTCACGTTGGCGAGTGAGATGTCCGGTGGGACGGCTGCCGACGCGGCCGACGCGGCCGGCGCGGTGAGCGCCAGGGGGATGGCCAGGATCGCCGCCATCCCGATGGTCCACAGGTTGCGCATCATGCTCCTCGGGTTGTGAGGTGTGGGGGTCCCCCGAGCGGCGCGCACCTGGCGGGTGCGCGCCGTACAGCGTGGTGGTGCGCTTGGGCGGTGTCCCCGGATCCGCTACCTGCGATGGCCGTCAGGTGGGATCCGCGGGACACGGGTCAGCGGGCCGCGTCCTCCGGCGCCCGCTTGGCGGTCGCGGCGGACCTCGCGAGGGAGGCGGCGTCGCGGTCGGGGATCGTGGACAGGTCGTAGGCGTAGAAGGCGGTGGAGTAGCCGATCGCCCGGGAGTTGCGGTCCAGCGCGGCGGCGTTGATGTTGGTGATGGAGTCGCACGCCGCGTGGTAGCAGGGGTCGTAGGGGGCGTCCGCCGTACCGCCGAACACGGCGGCCTCCTCGGCGGTCTTGATGCCTTCGGCGCCGGTGAAGATGCCGCCGGCCGGGATGCCCGCCGCGATGAACGCGCCGTAGTCGGAGCGGCCGTCGAAGTCGGTCCCCTTGAAGCCCAGGCCGCGCTTGCCGTAGAACTTCTCGAACAGCTTCTCGATCTCGGCGGATCCGGCCGGACCCGCTCCGGCGCCCTCGGCGTCGGAGTCGTCGCCGTCGTAGAGGAAGGTGACGTCGTTCGGCGAGGCGACCATGTCGAAGTTCAGGTAGAGCCGGATCTTGTCCCGCTCGGCCTGGGACAGCCCCGCGACGTACTGGTCGGAGCCGAGCAGGCCCAGTTCCTCGGCGCCCCAGAAGGCGAACCGCACCTTGTTCTTCGTGGGCAGGTAGGCCAGCTTCAGCGCGGTCTCCAGGATGGCGGCGCTGCCGGAGCCGTTGTCGTTGATGCCCGGCCCCTCGGTGACGCTGTCCAGGTGGGCGCCGGCCATCACGACCTCGCCCTTCTTGCCCCACAGGGAGTCGGCGATGAGGTTCTTGGTCTGGCCGACCGTGGTCTTGGCGTCGACCTTCAGGCGGACGGTCGTGCCCGGGGTGTCGGCCAGGTCGAGGCCGACGGCGGTGCTGGCGATGACGATCGGGAAGCCGAAACGCCACTCGCGGATGTCGAACACGAACGGGTCGGTACGGCCCGGCTGGCCCTCGTTGAAGAAGATCACACCGGCCGCGCCCGCCGCCTTCGCGTTCGTGGCCTTGTCGACGAACGGGCAGGTGCCCCGCTGGATGAGGGCGATCCGGCCCGGCACGAACCCGGCGAAGTCGGCGGCCTCGCAGCCCGCGGTGGAGGTGTTGGGGGTGCCGGGCACCGGGATCACCGCGTCGACCACTTGGACCTGCGCGGTGACGTCACCGGGGCTTGAGGAGATCACGGTGACGAAGTCGGCCGGGTTGGCGTAGGTCTTGGCCTCCGGCGTCACCTGCTGCAGGACCGAGGGGGAGAACTCCTCCCAGTTCACCGGGAACTCCACGTCGGTGGTGGAGACCTTGTAGCCGGCCCGCCGCAACTTGTCCCGCACGTAGGCGAGGGAGGCGTCGTATCCGGGCGTGCCCGCCGCGCGGGTGCCGCCGTTGGCGTCGGCGATCTGCTGGAACCTGTCGAGATGCTTCTTGACGTTCTTGCCCTTGACCTGGGAGGACAGGGCGTTGGCCAGGACATCCGGGATGTCGGCCGTGGCCGCGCTCGCCGGCGGGGTGAAGGCGAGTGGAAGGGTGACGGCCGTGACCAGGGTGGCGGTCCGGACCAGGTTGCGTCGTAGGCGCATAACGCTCCTCGGGGAGTGGAACTCGGGGGCCCCATGCCTTGCTAAGGCGGAACGTACCGTGATCAACGACCTTCGCCTAGGCCCATTGACGTCGATTCACCCGAATGGTCGCCCGGTCCGTCCGGCCCAGCCGGCCCCGTGCTCGACCCTGACAGGGTTTTCTCAGGGATGTCCGGGGAACGTGGAGGTCTCCGCCCTTCGTTTGGACAGGTGAAGAACAACCAGCCGGGGAGAGAAAATGCGCCGTTCGAGAAACCACAAGATCATCGCCGGGGTCTGCGGAGGGATCGCCGACAGCCTCGGCTGGTCGCCCACGGTCGTCCGGGTGCTGTGGCTGCTGCTCTCGCTCATCCCGGGTCCGCTCTGGGTCGCCTACGTGATCATGTGGATCCTCGTCCCCAAGGCTCCCGCGGTCCGGTATTGAAAATAAGCTGGGGGGCATGAGGCAACGCCCCCTGTCACTGATCCAGGACGACCTGGTCGACTACGAGAAGGCCATGGAGCAGATGACCGACCTGGTCGGTCAACGGCAGCGCGACGAGCGCCCCGACACGCTCTGGCTCCTCAGCCACCCGCAGGTCTACACCATCGGCAGGCGCACGCCGGAGCAGCATCTGCCCGACCCGTCCCACGGCATCCCG
The DNA here is from genome assembly GCF_002149035.1 of Streptosporangium minutum. GTDB lineage: Bacteria > Actinomycetota > Actinomycetes > Streptosporangiales > Streptosporangiaceae > Streptosporangium > Streptosporangium minutum. Next base: position 4,586 of record NZ_NGFP01000165.1, on the reverse strand, counting down.
GTCGTGAGCACGGGTCGCGGCGGGCAGCTCACCTACCACGGGCCCGGCCAGCTCGTGGGGTATCTGATCGTCAAGCTGGGCGCGGACGAGGGGATCGTCGACTACGTCCGCGAGGTCGAGCTCCGGCTCGTCCGCGCGCTCGGCGCGCTCGGCATCCCGGCCGAGCGCCGTGACACCCCGCCCGGCTCCGAGCTGCTCACCGGCGTGTGGACGACGGAGACGGGCCGGAAGATCGTCTCGATCGGCATGCGGCAGAGCCGGGGCGTGACCAGTCACGGGTTCGCCCTCAACGTCGAGGGCGACCTCACCCCGTGGAACTGGGCGGTCGCCTGCGGCATGCCCGAGGTCGACATGACCTCGCTGAACCGGGAGTCCCGGAAGTCCCCCGCCACCGGAGCCATGGACCGGGTCCGGGCCGCGGTGGCGGAGGCGTTCGAGGCGGCCTGATCAGGCGACCGGCTGCTGGTCCTCGTCGACCGTACGGCGCGGCCCGGTGAACCAGTGCCGGGCCGACAGCGCCCACCACAGGCCCACCGCGAGGACCATCACCCCGACCACGATCGGCGCGTAGTTGACCGCGGTCCAGGTGAACGTCTCGTCTCCCGGCGTGGCGGGGTCGTCCCTGTTGAACGGCACCCCCGCCGGGGCGAGCGGCATGATGAAGTAGACCGAGACCACGATGATCTCGATGACGGCGATCCAGCACATGACCTTGTACTTCGCCCCCAGCGTCCACGGGCCGGGCTGGAAGCGGTCACCCATCCTCAGCCGGAGCCAGATCGGGATGGCGAAGGCGATGTAGAGGCCGATGACCGCGACCGAGACGACCGCGTAGAACGCCAGCGGGGTGCCGGTCGGGGCCTTGTAGAGGGCGGGGAGGGTCAGGATGAGGGCCGCGACGCAGCCGAACACGATCGCGTTGACCGGCGTCCGGTTCTTGTCGACCTTCGACCAGAGCCGCCAGCCGGGGATGCCGCCGTCCCGCGAGAACGCGTAGGTCATCCGGGACATCGAGGTCACGCAGCTCATCCCGCAGAAGAACTGCCCGATCGTGGAGATGCCGAAGATCACGGTGGCCAGGACCGGGGTGAGCGACGAGGTGAAGATGGCCCCCACGAAGCCGAACTCCTTGTTGACCGCGTCCACGTCGGTGGCCGCGAAGAGGAACGCCAGCAGCAGGACCCAGCCGCCGATCGCGGAGTAGAAGATCGACTGCCAGAGCCCGCGGGCCGCCGCCGTCGAGGCGCCCTGGGTCTCCTCCGAGACGTGCGCGCAGGCGTCGAAGCCGGTGATCGTGTACTGGGTCAGCAGGAAACCGAGCGGCAGCACGTAGAACCAGAACGACGTGTCGGAGAAGCCGGAGTTGTTGAAGCGCTCGGTGAACACGAACGACATCGACTGGTGGCTGTCCGGGCCGAAGATCAGGATCGCCACCACCACGGCCGCGCCGAACACGTGCCACCACACCGAGACGTTCTGCAGCACGGAGATCAGCCGGTGGCTGAAGATGTTGATCAGCGCGTGCAGCACCAGGATGACCGTGAAGAGGATGAAGGTGTTGCCCAGGGAGATCTCGAAGCCCTCGGCGAACCGGTTGATCGTGATGTTCATGAACGTCGCGCAGCCGTAGTCTACCGAGGCGGTCACCGCGACCAGCCCGATGAGGTTGAACCATCCGGTGAACCAGCCGTGGACCGGCCTGCCCATCTTGGCGGCCCACCAGTAGATGCCGCCGGCGGTCGGATAGGCCGACACCAGCTCCGACATGCACAGGCCGATGATCAGAATGAAGATCGAGATCAGTGGCCAGCCCCACGAGATGGCGATCGGCCCGCCGTTGTTCCAGGCCTGGCCGAAGGTGGTGAAACACCCGGCGAGGATAGAGATGATCGAGAAGGAGATGGCGAAGTTGGAGAAGCCGCTCCAGGTCCGGGAGAGCTCCTGTTTGTAGCCGAGCTCGGCGAGCCTCCTGGCATCCGCGTCCTCGTCCAGGGGTGGCACTGGCTTGGTCATGCAAGCCTCCTGATGTCTTACATGGGGGGTCTTGTCCGGTGGCCCGGGGAACCATCGGGGGGTGGGGCGTCCGGGCTGCCGGGCGTGCGCCCGCCCCGGACGTCGTCGACGAGCCGTCCGAACCCCGGATCGTCCAGGTCCCGTACGGCTCGCGCGAACTTGTCGGCCGCCTCCGCGTCGTAGTCGAAGTCGGCCGCGGCCGCCTGCTCGCGCAGCAGCCCGTGGTGCACGGCGAACCAGAGGGACCAGGTCAGGTTGGACATGATCAGGTTGAGCCGGACCCTCGCGGTCAGCCGGGGATCGTCCTCGCCGAAGTAGGCGCGGGTCAGCCGGTCGGCCAGGTCCGGGTCGTAGTCCGCCTCGGCGGCGATGTCGCCCAGCTCGAAGGCCGGGTCGTTGTTCCCGGAGAGCTGGTAGTCCACGATCCTGATCTCCGTGCCGCAGCGGATGAGGTTGCCCGGCAGCAGGTCGTTGTGGCAGGGGACGGCCGGCAGCGGGTCGGCGGCCAGCGCGCGCTCGATCCGCGCCACCGCCGGGAGCCGGTCCTCGTAGCCGTCGGGTACGCGCAGTCCGTGGGTATGGCAGAGGGCGAGGAACTCGTCGAGCTTGCGGAAGATGGAGAAGTCGTTGACGAACCGGGGACCGGCGTGCAGGCGGCGGCAGGCCGCCGCGATCGGCCCGGGGAGCGTCCGCACGTCGTGCGCGTCCAGGGTGGCGCCGTCGAGATACTCCAGCAGCAGGGCGCCGGGCATGCGGTGCAGGACGCGCGGGCCGACCCCGGCCCGGGCCGCGCGGAGCGTGTTGGCGATCTCCTGGTCGATGGGGATGCCGAGGCCCGCCTGCGAGACGCGCGGATCGAGCACCCGCAGCAGCCAGCGCTGCCCGTCGGCCGTGTCCAGCCGGGCGATCCGGTGGCTGAGCCCACCCTTGATCGGCGTCTCGGTGACGGGCTGTCCGGCCCATTCGCGGACGTCTGCGAGAGCATCTGGCATGCCGCACTCCTTTGGCCTACCTTCAGACCATTGATCCGATTATGCGGACGAGTTGTTACAGAGGGGTTGCCGACCTTGGAACTTCCCAACTCTGCGCGGGCCGTCGTGATCGGCGGCGGGGTGGCCGGATGCAGCGTGGCCTACCATCTGGCCAGGCTCGGCTGGAGCGAGGTGATCCTGGTCGAGCGGCACGAGCTGACCGAGGGGACCACCTGGCACTCGGCCGGTTTCGTGGGCCAGCTCCGCTCGACCGTCACCCAGACCAAGATGATCATGTATTCGGCCGGTCTCTATCCCGAGCTGGCCGAGCTGACCGGGATGGACCCCGGCTGGCGCGGGGTGGGCGGCCTCCGCCTGGCGACCACGCCCGAGCGGGTGGAGGAGTCGCTGCGGCTGGCGGGGGCCGGGGAGACCTACGGCCTGGGCCTGTCGGTGCTCTCCGGCGCGGAGGCGAAGGAGATGCTGCCGCTGCTCGACGTGCGTGACGTGCGCGCCGCGCTCTGGCTGCCCGGGGACGGCTGGCTCGACCCGGCGCTGCTGGCCAGGGCGCTGGCGGCCGGGGCCGAGAAGCTCGGCGTACGGATCTTCACCGGGACCCGGGTGACGGGGGTCGACGTGGTGGGCGGCGAGGTCGCCGGGGTCCGCCTCGCGCTCGGCGCCGAGGAGTGGTCGGTCCAGGCCGACACCGTGGTCATCGCGGCGGGCGCGGCCAGCGGGCGGGTCGGGCGGCTGGCCGGGGTGGACATCCCGGTCGTGCCGATCAAGCACCAGTATGTCGTCACCGAGCCTTTCGACGTCCCCTCGTCTATGCCCACGGTTCGGGACCCCGACAACATCGTCTACTTCCGGGAAGAGGGCGGCGGCATCCTGGTCGGGGGATATATCCGGACTCCGGAGATCTGGGACACGGGGAACCCGCTGGAGGAGCCCCGGACGCTGTTCGAGGCCGATATGCCGAAATTTCAGGAATCGTGGGAGTCGGCGGCCCGGCGGGTCCCGGCGCTGGGCCGTACCGGGATCGTGAAGGTCGTCCACGGGCCCGAGGCGTTCACCCCGGACGGGGAGTTCCTGCTCGGCGAGACCGCGGTCCGCGGCCTGTGGGCGGCGGCCGGGTTCTGCGTCCACGGCCTGGCCGCCGCGGGCGGCGTGGGCAAGATCATGGCCGAGTGGATCGTGGACGGCTCGCCCGAGTACGAAGTGTTCGGCATGGACCTGCGCCGGTTCGGCGGCCACGCCCGGTCCTCCTCGTGGGCCCGCGCCAAGGCGCTCGACTCCTACTCGAAGTACTACGACATCGTCTACCCGGGCGAGGAGCGCACCGCCGCCCGGCCGCTGCGCCGCTCCCCGGCGTGGGTACGGCACGCGGAGCTGGGGGCGGAGTTCGGCGAGAAGTCGGGCTGGGAGCGGGTCAACTGGTTCGAGTCGAACGCGGGCCCGTCACCGGAGGCCGGAGAGGCTCCGGGAGGCAGCGGCGCGTCGGAGGCGCGGGAGGTCCGAGAGGTTCCGGAGACGGAGGAGAGCCGAGAGGCCAGGGAGGTCGGAGAGACGGAGGGGGTCCGGGAGGTCCAGGAGGTCCAGGAG
>NZ_NGFP01000164.1 GCF_002149035.1 Streptosporangium minutum | reverse complement strand
GGCCGGGGGTCGGCCTCTCCCCTGTTGGGCCAGAGCGACATGGCGCGCTCGGCCTGGGCGGTGATGGTGAGGGAGGGGTTGACGCCGGGATTGGCGGAGACGGCGGAGCCGTCGACGACGTGCAGGCCCTCGTGCCCGTGGACGCGGTGATAGGCGTCGATCACCCCGGTGTCGCGGCCGGCGCCGATGGCGCAGCCGCCCAGGAAGTGCGCGGTGGCGGGGATGTCGAACAGGTCGAGCCACGAGCCGCCGGCCATGCCGCCGACCTCCTCGGCGGCGTGCCGGACGAACTCGTGACCGGCCGGGAGCCAGGTGGGGTTGGGGTCGCCGTGCCCCCGCCTGGAACGGAGCCCCCAGCCGAACAGCCCCCTCCGGGCCGACAGGGTGATCGAGTTGTCCTTGGCCTGCATGACGAGGGCGATGATCGCGCGCTCCGACCACCGGCGGTGGTTGAACAGCCTCGGCACGAGATGGGGTCTGCGCACGGCCTCGCCGAGGAACTTGAGCCAGCGGGGCGCGCCGCCGCCGTCGATCAGGAGGGAGCGGAGCATGCCCATCGCGTTGGAGCCGTCGCCGTAGCGGACGGGCTCGATGTGGGTGTGGGCGTCCGGGTGGATGGAGGAGGTGATCGCCACGCCGTGGTTGAGCTTCTCGCCCTCGACGGACAACCGCTCGAAGCCGAGCAGCGCTTCGGAGTTCGTCCTGGTCAGGGTGCCGAGCCGGTCGGAGAGCCGGGGCAGGGCGCCGGTGGCCTTGAGGCGGTGCAGCAGGCGCTGCGTGCCGTACGTGCCGGCCGCGAAGATCACCTGCTCCGCGGTGAGGGTACGGCGGCGCCAGGGCGCCCCCGTCTTGCTCACCTCGACCCGGTAGCCGCCGTCCACCGGGCGGACCGAGGTGACCGTGGTCTCCGGATGGACTTTGGCCCCGGCCTTCTCGGCCAGGTAGAGGTAGTTCTTGACGAGCATGTTCTTGGCGCCGTGCCGGCAGCCGGTCATGCACTCGCCGCACTCGGTGCAGCCCCTGCGGCGCGGCCCGGCGCCGCCGAAGTAGGGGTCGTCGACCTCGACACCCGGCTCGCCGAAGAAGACGCCGACCGGGGCCAGGTGGAAGGTGTCGCCCACGCCCATCCGGTCGGCGACCTTCCGCATCACCTCGTCGGCGCGGGTGACGGTCGGGTTGACCACCACCCCCAGCATCCGCCTGGCCTGGTCGTAGTAGGGGCCGAGCTCGGCCTTCCAGTCGGTGATGCCCGACCACTGGGCGTCCTCGAAGAACGGGTCGAGGGGCTCGTAGAGGGTGTTGGCGTAGACCAGCGAGCCGCCGCCGACCCCCGCGCCCGCCAGGACCATGACGCCGGCGCCCTTCTGGCCGCGCAGCACGTGGATGCGCTGGATGCCCCTGAGCCCGAGCCCCGGCGCCCACAGGAAGTCACGGACCCGCCAGGAGGTTCTGGGCAGCGTGCCCTCGTCGAACCGCCGCCCGGCCTCCAGCACGGCGACCCGGTAGCCCTTCTCCGTCAGCCGCAGCGCCGAGACGCTCCCGCCGAACCCCGAGCCGACCACCAGCACGTCGTAGTCGAACATCCGCAGACTCCCTTCGGGCGACGACCGGACCGCGGCGGGCGCCACCGCGCCCGCACCGCTCTCCGGCCCCCGCGACGTCGTGACGGTCACCCGCGGGGCGCGACCGCCGCGGGCCTCACTTCAGGTGCAGTTTCTTCATGGTCTTGAGCAGGCCCGACAGGGTGTCGGCGTACTTGTCGTAGGTCATGCCGAGGATCGGCTCGAAGCCCATCCAGGAGGCCTGGCTGGAGATGGTCTGCACCTCGGTGTACTTCAGCAGGCCCTCGGCCCCGTGGCGGCGGCCCAGGCCGGAGGACTTCATGCCCCCCATGGGGGCGTCGTAGGAGGCGTAGGCCGAGCCGTACCCCTCGTTGATGTTGACGGTCCCGGCCTTGATCCGGGAGGCCAGCGCCCGGCCGCGGGACAGGTCGCGGGTCCAGACGGAGGCGTTGAGGCCGTAGACGGTGTCGTTGGCCCTCTCCACCGCCTCGTCCTCGTCGGCGAACCGGTAGACCGAGACGACCGGGCCGAAGGTCTCCTCGCGGCACAGGTCCATGCTCTCGTCCACCCCGGCCAGGATCGTGGGCTCGTAGAACAGCGGCCCGACGTCGGGGCGGGCCCTGCCGCCGGCGAGGAGCTCGGCCCCCTTCGCGACGGCGTCGTCCACGTGGGTGCCGACCGCGTCGAGCTGGCGCCGTGAGGTGAGCGAGCCCATCTGCACGCTCCAGTCGAGCCCCGCGCCGAGCTTCATGTTGCGGGCCTGGCGGACGAACTTCTCCACGAACGCGTCGTACACGGCGTCGTGCACGTAGAGCCGCTCGATGGAGATGCACAGCTGCCCGGCGTTGGTGAAGCAGGCGCGCAGCGCGCCCTGCGCGGCCACGTCCAGGTCGGCGTCGTCGAGGACGACCATCGGGTTCTTGCCGCCGAGCTCCAGCGAGCAGCCGATCAGCCGCCTGGCCGCCGCCTCGGCGATCTTCCGGCCTCCCCGGGTCGAGCCGGTGAACGCCACGTAGTCGGCGTCCTCGATCAGCGCCTCGCCGACCTCGGCGGGGTCGCCGAGGACGACCTGCCAGATCTCGCGGGGCATCCCGAGGGAGACCAGCAGGTCGATCGTCCACAGGGTGGACAGCGCGGTCTGGGTGTCGGGCTTGTGGACCACGGCGTTGCCCGCCAGCAGGGCCGGGACGACGTCGGTGACGCCGAGCGAGAGCGGGTAGTTCCACGGGGAGATCAGCGCCACGGTGCCCTTCGGCTGGCGCACCTCGACCGTCTTCGTCGCGACGGGGAAGATGCCCGCGCGGCGCCTGGGCTCCAGGAGGCCGGGCGCCCGCCGTACGTAGTAGAGCGTGCAGCCCGCCACGTCGAGGACCTCCTCGAAGGCGTGCCTGCGGGCCTTGCCGGTCTCCCACTGGACCACGTCGAGGATCTCCTCGCGCCGGTCGAGGATGGCGTCGTGCAGGCGGAGGAAGGGCTTGATCCGCTCGCGCACGGGCAGCGCGGCCCACGCCTCGCGCGCCTCGCGGGCCCTGGCGTGTGCGACGCGGACGTCCTCGGCGGTGGAGAGGGGCAGTTCGGCGAGGGGCTCGCCGGTGAACGGCGCGGTGATCGCCTGCGTCTTCCCGCTGGAGGTCACCTGCCGGACAATGCGTTCGATCATGGTCGGGTCGAGTGTCCGGGTAGCTCCGAGAGTGACAGCCATGCGCGAAGAATATTCTGGGGTGGCCGCCCGTGGCTACTGGTCGGTAACGGGTTGAACCGGACACGACGGTGATCCGTCGTAGGGAGCATGAGGACATCCATTCGTACGGCCGGCGCCGTCACGCTCGCCGCCGCCCTGCTCGCCACGGCGTGCAGCTCGACAGAGACGGAGCCCGGCGCGAGCCGTACGACGCCGGTCGACCTGGGGAACATCAAGCTGGTCTCCTACAACGGCTGCGACGACATGCTGGCCGGGTTGCGGTCGGCGACGGCGAAGCAGGTCGGGCCGTGGGGGCTGGGCGGACCGCAGATCATGTACATGGAGGCGCGCTCGGATGTCGCCACGGCCCGCGGCAAGAGCTCGGCGCCCGAGCACTCGACCACGAACGTGCATGAGGCCGGGGTCGACGAGCCGGACCTGGTGAAGACCGACGGCAACCGGGTGATCACCGTCAACCGCGGCGTGCTGCGGGTGGTCGACACCGCGACCAGGAAGGTCACCGGCACGCTCAAGCTGGTGGACGCCGAGCAGGCGTGGGCCCCGGCCGATCTGCTGGTCAGCGGGGACCGGGCGCTGGTGCTGTTCTCCGGCGGCGGGATCATCCCGTTCGGCGCGATGGCCAAGCGGCCGGCGAGCCCGGGGCCGCGTTACGTCCTCATCGACCTGTCCGGGGAGCCGAAGGTGATCGGCTCCCTCACGCCGAACGGCTCCCACGTGGACGCCAGGATGATCGGCTCGACGGTGCGGCTCGTGGTCCGCAGCCAGCCTGAGATCAACTTCCCGGACGCCGGCCCCGACGTCTCGGAGAACGAGCGGACCCGCCTGAACGCGGACATCGTCAGGAAGGCGCCGCTGGAGGCGTGGCTGCCGAAGTTCGAGACGACGGACGCCAAGGGTGTCACCTCGACCGGCTCGGTCAAGTGCGACCAGGTCAGCCACCCCACGGAGTACACCGGCACCTCGATGCTGACCGTGCACAGCTTCGACCTGTCCCAGGGGCTCGCGGAGACCACCCCGATCAGCGTGGCGGCCGACGGCGACACGGTCTACGGCACCGGCTCCAGCCTGTACGTGACCAGCAACCCGCGCTGGTGGTGGCCCCGGCCGATCGAACCGCCGATGATCGAGGACGCGCCGACGGTCACGGCCACCGCTGAGGCTCCGCAGATCGAGCCGACGCCGACGGAGCCGACGGTGACCGTCACACCGGCACCGGCCCCGACGGGCACGCCGTCCGCTGGCACATCGGTCGCCGTCACGCCGGCACCGGCCCCCACGGGCACGCCGTCCGCTGGCACATCGGTCACCGTCACGCCGGCACCGGCCCCCACGGACGCGCCGGTCACCGTCACGCCGGCACCGACCGGCGCCACCTCGACCTCCGACCCGGCTCCCGAGCCCGTGAAGACGCCGGTCGAGCCGCCGGAGGAGACCGAGGTCCACCGCTTCGACATCGCCGCGGCGGGCGCGCCCCGCTACGTCGCCTCCGGGAAGGTGCCCGGCCGGCTGCTCAACCAGTACTCCCTGTCCGAGCACGAGGGGCACCTGAGGGTCGCCACCACCTCGACCTCCGGGCAGGACAGCTCCAGCGCCGTCTACGTGCTCAAGGCCGACACCCTGAAAAAGGTCGGAGAGGTCGGCGGCCTGGGCGCCGGCGAGCGGATCTACTCGGTCCGGTTCATCGGCCCGGTCGGCTACGTGGTGACGTTCAAGCAGGTGGACCCGCTCTACACCCTCGACCTGCGCGACCCGGCGGCCCCGAGGAAGACCGGCGAGCTGAAGATCACCGGCTACTCCGCCTATCTGCACCCGGCGGGCGACGGACGGCTGATCGGGCTCGGCCAGGAGGCGAGTGAGAAGGGCCGCACGCTCGGCACCCAGGTCTCGCTGTTCGACGTCGGCGACCCGGCCAACCCGCGCCGCCTGTCGCAGATGTTCCAGAAGGACTCCGGCTCCGAGGCCGAATGGGACCCGCACGCCTTCCTCTACTGGGCCAGGACGGGCACCGCGGTCCTGCCGCTGAACACCTGGAACGGCACCGAGCAGACCAACGGCGCCGCCCTCGTCCTCAAGATCGACGAATCCGCCGTCACCAAGGTGGGCACCATCGTCCACGCCCGGCCCAAGGCCGCCGGCAACGCCCGCTTCGCCCCCTACGACCCGGGCATCCGCCGCTCGATCGTCATCGGCGACAGCCTCTGGACGGTCTCCGACCTGGGACTCAAGGTCAACGCCCTGAACGGCCTCGCCGACCAGGCCTGGATCCCGTTCGACCAGACCTCCTAGTACGGCCCCTCCCGGCCTGGTCGCCGGGTTCCGGGTCCTCTCCCGCCGCGGGGCTCCCCGTACGGCTCCCGCCTCCACGGCGGGAGCCGCACTCCGCTCGCCCGCTCCCGGTGTCGGCGGGAGCGGTGCTCAGGCGTTCTTGGGGCTCGCGACGGGGACGACGTCGGGGGCGCCGAGGCGGATCGCGTCGGCCTCCTGGTCGGTGTCCTGCTCCTGGGAGAGCCGCTCGGCCTCGACCCGCTTGGTGTAGTACTCCACCTCGCGCTTGACCTGCTCGTCGTCCCACTCCAGCGGGCCGGCGAGCAGCCCGGCCGCCTCCTCGACCACGCCCAGCCCGCGGTGGAAGGTCTCGATCGAGATGTGCGTGCGCCGGGCCAGCACGTCGTTCAGGTGGCGGGCGCCCTCATGGGTGGCCGCGTAGACGATCTCCGCCCGCAGGTAGTCGTCCGCCCCGGCCAGCGGGAGGGCCAGCGACGGGTCCGCCTCGATCAGCGCGAGCACCTCGTCGATCATGGACCCGTACCGCTGCAGCAGGTGCTCGATCCGCGCCACGTGCAGCCCGGACGACTGGGCCAGCCGCTGCCGGGAGTTCCACAGCGCCTGGTACCCCTCCGCCCCCGCCAGCGGGATCCGGTCCGTGCACGAGGGCGGGACCCGCTGGTCCAGCCCGTGCGCCACCGCGTCCACCGCGTCCTGCGCCATGACCCGGTAGGTGGTGTACTTCCCGCCGGCCACCATGACCAGCCCCGGCACCGGGTGGGCCACCATGTGCTCGCGGGAGAGCTTGGACGTCTCCTCCGACTCCCCCGACAGCAACGGGCGCAGCCCGGCGTAGACGCCCTCGACGTCGTCGCGGGTGAGCGGCACCGAGAGCACCTCGTTCACGTGCTCCAGCACGTAGTCGATGTCCGACCGGGAGGCCGCCGGGTGGGCCCGGTCCAGGTCCCAGCGGGTGTCGGTGGTCCCGATGATCCAGTGACGGCCCCAGGGGATCACGAACAGCACCGACTTCTCGGTGCGCAGGATGATGCCGGTGAGGGAGTGGATCCGGTCACGCGGCACGACCAGGTGGATGCCCTTGGAGGCGCGGACGTGGATCTGCCCCCGGCCGCCGACCAGCTCCTGGATGTCGTCGGTCCACACGCCGGTGGCGTTGACCACCTGGCGGGCCCGCACGTCCATCTCGGTCCCGGCCTCCAGGTCGCGCACCCGGACCCCGGTGACCCGCTCGCCCTCCCGCAGGAAGCCCACCACCTGGGCCCGCGACGCCACATGCGCCCCGTAGGAGGAGGCGGTCCGCAGCATGGTCATCACGTAGCGGGCGTCGTCGACCTGGGCGTCCCAGTACTGGACCGCGCCGGAGAACGCCGTCCGCCGCAAGGAGGGCGCGATCCGCAGTGCCCTGCCGCGCGACAGGTGCCGGTGTCCGGGCACGCCACGGGTGGAGCCGAAGGAGAAGCCCAGCGAGTCGTACATCACCAGGCCCGCCCCGACGTACGGCCTCTCCCACCCGACGTGGGTGAGCGGGAGCAGGAACGGCACGGGCCGCACGAGGTGCGGGGCGATCCGCTGCAGCAGCAGGGCCCGCTCCCGGAGCGCCTCCCTGACCAGGTCGAAGTTGAGCTGCTCCAGATAACGCAGCCCGCCGTGGATCAGCTTGGACGATCTGGACGAGGTGCCCGAGGCGAAGTCGCGCGCCTCCAGCAGCCCGACGCTCAGCCCTCGGGTCGCCGCGTCCAGCGCGACCCCGGCGCCGACGACGCCGCCGCCGATCACCACCACGTCGAGTTCCTGAGCGCCCATCTGCGTCAGTGCGGCGGTCCGCTCGGCCGGACCGAGCCGTGCCGTGCCCATTCGCGCCGTCATGCTGCATCCCCCCGGGGTACGGATTGTCACCTTGCGTCGGGTATCTACCCACCCACCCTAGGCATCACTACCGACCGGTAAGAACGGCGGACGAGATTCGCGCCACAGCCCCATGGACAGCGGGAGACCTCCCGGGGAACGCTGATCACCGGCCGGGGAAGGCCGTCCGGTGAACCTCGGGACGGGTCCGGCGCTACACACCGGGCATGGATGGGGGAGCCGAGGGGATGGCGTTGCGCCGGTTCGCGGTCGCGGGCCGCCGTGCCCGCGCGCGGCAGGAGGACGTGCTCGTCCTGGCCCGCGTGGCCGACGGCGACGCGAGCGCGCTGACCGAGCTGTACGAGCGCTACGCCGGACCGCTGTCCGCCTTCCTCTACCGGCTCGCCGGGGATCGGGGCACGGCCGAGGAGATCCTCCAGGACACGCTGCTGGCCGTGTGGCGTTCGGCGGCCACCTACCGGAGCCGCTCCGCCGTCAGCACCTGGCTGTTCGGGGTGGCGCGCAGACAGGCGCACAACCGGCTGCGCGGGGTCCCGCCCCCGCTCGCGGCCGAACCGCCCGACGGAGCCGACCCCGTGCCCGGTCCGGAGGAGCTGGCCGTGGGCGGTGAGCGGGTGCAGGCGGCGCTGGCCCGGCTGCCGCTGGCACAACGCGAGGTCGTCGTGCTCTCCTTCCTCAACGACCTGACCCACCGGGAGATCGCCAAGGTGCTGAGGATCCCGGTCGGCACGGTGAAAAGCCGCCTGCATCACGCCCGAGCGACCCTGAGGGGGTGCATCGATGACTTCCTCCCCGCGGCTGAAACCGGGGATTCCCAACCTCAAGGAGATTCGACGATCGCGACCTTCCGCTACCGGAATGCGGGCTGGTGCTCCGGGCCTCAGCCCGAGGTGAAGGCCCCGCGCGTGAGTGCCCGCCAGGGCGCGAGCGTCACCAAGGGCCTAGACCGGGCGGTTTTGCTGCTCGATGTACTGGCGCACGATCGACAACGGTGCGCCGCCGATGCTCCCGGCGAAGTAGGAGCCCGACCACAGCTCGTTCGCCCGGTAGCAGTGGGCGGCCAAMTCGGGGAACCCTTGTCGCATCCGCCGGGACGCCACGCCCTTCAGCGAGTTGACGAGCTTGGACAGGGCGACCTTGGATGGGAAGTTGACCAGCAGGTGGACGTGGTTGTTCTCACCGTTGAACTCGACCGGCTCGGTCTCGGAGTCGGCGCACACGTCCCTCATGATCTCTTCCATGCGGGCCAGGTGGGGGTCGGTGAACACCCGATGCCGGAGCCTGGTCACGAAAACCAAGTGGACGTGGAGCAGAAAAACACAGTGCCTACCAGTCCTTATACCGCTGCATTCAGCCATAACCCAATGCTGGATTGGATAGGTTCRTGCTCATGGGCGGGCAGGGAATGGTCAAGCGGCAGCGCGGGCACAAAGCCCGCCCGGAGCTGACCTGCGCTCAGTCCGCGCTCCTGCACGGGCAGGCGTCCGCCGCGATCACCGTGTGGAACTGCCTGCACGCCTACTGGACGCATTTCTCCGGCAGAAGGCCGACCCTGGCCCAGGCCGATCAGGCGATCCGCCAAGCCCGCGTGGACTTCCCATTCCTGGCGGTGCTGCCCGCCCAGGCCGCCCAAGCCGTCCTGAAAACATATCGGCAGGCGTGGGAGAACTTCTTCAACCCCGATCACCCCGCCAAGCGGCCCACCTTCAAGTCGAAGAAGAACCGGCCCCGCTTGGCGGTCGACGTGCCGCAGGTCCGCAACATGCGCCTCGTCCGCCTGTCGGCCAAGTGGGGCGCGGTCACCCTGCCGATGGTGGGCCGGGTCCGGTTCCGGTGGACCCGAGACCTGCCCGGCGTCGGGAAGAACTCTCCTGCGGGGAAGGTGACCGGCGGACGCCTGATCAAGGAAGCCGACGGCTGGCACCTGGTGTTGCGCACCGAAACCCTGCTCGCGCCCGCCTGCGCGCATCAGGGCCCGCAGGTCGGGATCGACCGGGGCGTCAATGTCGCCCTGGCCCTGTCGAACGGGACGATGCGCGAGCACGGCTCCTGGCTGACCCACGGCGAGCGCGAGCACCTGCGCCGGTTGGAGAAGAAGTCGGCCCGCCGGCGCGCGTCCCGACCGAAGAAGACCCGCCCCTCGGGGCGGGAGCRGCGTACCTACGACCAGATCGCCCGGCTCCGTGCGAAAGCCAAGCGCAGGGCCGTCGACTGGCAGCACCAGACCACCACCGAACTCGCCGACACGTTCGCTGTGATCAAGGTGGAGAAACTCTCCATCCTCAACATGACCAAATCCGCCAAGGGCACGATCGAAGCCCCGGGCAAGAACGTCGCCCAAAAGGCGGSCCTGAACCGGTCGATCAGCGGCGAGGCGTGGGGCCGGACCGTCACCATGCTCGAATACAAGAGTGCCGACCGGGGCGGGCAGGTCATCAAGGTCCCCGCCCCGGGCACCTCACAGACCTGCCACCGATGCGGCCACCGCGACCCGGCCAGCCGCAACGGAACGGTGTTTGCCTGCGTCAACCCCGCGTGTGGGTGGGTCGGCCACGCCGATACCAACGCCGCGATCAACATCAACAACGCCGACGGACCAGCGGTGTCAGGACGTGGAGACCTCGGGGCTACCCGGTCTGTGAAGCGTCAACCCCCGCGCGCCGCTTGACCGCGACGCGACGGGAGAATCCCCGGCCTTCAAGCCGGGGAGGAGGTCAACGGCTTTCACCTGGCAGCCGCGCGGGCATCGCCGTCGCCGGAGGCTGCCACTACGCTCGGGACGAGCCATGAGGATCACCTGGTTGGATCACACGCGGAGGCCCTCGGCGGGCAGGGTGCTCGCCGTGGTGTCGGTCGTGCCCGCGCTCGTGCTGGCGGGCTGGCTGGTGGCCGGGCTGTCGCTGCTGCTGCTCGGCTGGTTCCGGCCGATCGCCGCCCTGCCGCTGGGCCTGGCGGTAGCCGCGGTCCTGTGCCGGTACGGCCTGCGCCGGCTGCCCGAGACCGTCGAGGCGACCGCCTGGCAGACGAGCGGCGTCGTCGCCGCGGCCCTGGCCTCGGGGGTCTTCAACGGCCTGCTCCACAGTGAGCAGCTCGTCGTCCGCCGCGACCCCGCCACCTACGCCCAGTACGCCGTCTGGCTGGCCGGCCGCGGCTCGCTGCCGATCCCCTACCAGCAGGGGGCCTTCGGCGGCCCGGACCACGCGCTGTTCTTCGAGAGCCCGGGCTTCTACAGCTCCGGCGGCGCGGTCGTGCCGCAGTTCATGCCGGGCGCGCCGCTGATCGACGCGCTGGGACACTGGCTGGGGGGCCTGACCGGGCTGCTGCTGGTGCCGCCGGTGCTGGGAGCGCTGGCGGTGCTCGTCCTGTCGGGGGTCGTCGCCCGGCTCGTCGGCGCGCGCTGGGCGCCACTGGCCGCCCTGGTGTTCGCGGTCAGCCTCCCGATCCTCTACACCTCGCGCACCACCTTCAGCGAGATTCCCTCCATGATCCTGCTCTTCGGCGGTCTCGCCCTGCTGCACGACGCCCAGGTCAGGCTCCGCTCCGGCATCACGGGCCTGGGCTACCTGCCGTCCCTGCCCTCCGCCGAGCAGCCGGGGCGGATCCGCCGGGCCCAGTCGGACGGCGCCGTGATCGGGGCGGAGCTGGCCGGCCTGGTGTTCGGCCTGGCCGTCCTGGTCAGGATCGACGGCCTGCGCGACGTGCTTCCCGTGCTGGTCTACGCCGGGCTGCTGATCGCCCTGCGCCGGGCGGAGGTCCGTGACGAGGGGCGCCTCGGCGTCCCGCTGCTCTGCGGCCTGGCGGCCGGGTCCATCCTGGGGGTCGCGGCCGGATACATCCTGTCCAGGCCCTACCTGGACTACCTGTCCGGCTCGCTCCAGCCGCTGCTGGCCATCTGCGGCGCGGTCCTGGTGCTCACCCTGGTCGTCGCGCTCGCGGCGCCGAGGCTCGCGGCCCCGCTGCGGCGGGCCGCGGGGATCCGGCGGCTGCCCGAGATCGCCGGCGGCCTGGTGGTGCTGGTCATGGTGGCCTTCGCGGCCCGGCCGTGGCTGCAGACCGTCCTGCGGTGGCCGACCACGCCGGAGGACCGGCTGAACTACGAGTTCATCGAGAGGACGCAGAAGGCGAACGGCCTGCCTGTCGACGGCGCCCGGCTCTACTACGAGGAGTCGCTGTACTGGGTGATCTGGTACGTCGGGGTCCCCGTGGTGGTGCTGGCCACGCTGGCCGGGGCGGTGCTCACGCGCAGGATGGTGCGGGGCAGGGGGTTCGGCTGGCTGCTGCCGCTGGCCGTCATCGGCTGGACCACGCTCACCACGCTCTACCGTCCGGGCATCACCCCCGACCACCCGTGGGCCGCCCGGCGGCTGGTCCCCATCGTCATCCCCGGCCTCGTCCTGCTCGCCGTCTGGGGCCTGCGCTGGGTGCGGGACAAGGCCCGCAGGATGGGGTACGGCCCGGCCGTCCAGAACGGCCTGGCCGCCGTCGGCGCGGTGCTTCTGCTCGTCCCCCCGGCGATCACCTCCGCCGGGACGGCCTTCACTCCCATCGAGCGCGGCGAGCGCGCGGCGGTCGAGGCGATGTGCGCGGCCCTGCCGGAACGGGCCTCGGTGCTGATCGTGGAGCGGGTCACCGGCGACCGGTTCACCCAGCTCGTCCGGGGCACCTGCGGGGTCCCCACCGCCCGGGTCGGTTTCTACCGGGGCGCCGACGTCCCCGTCCCCTCTGACGTCAACCGCCTGATCGGCCGCACCCGCGCCACCGGCCGCGTCCCGGTCCTGCTCGCCGCCAGGGCCGACCAGCTCGCCCAGTACGGCACGCCGGTCCAGGTGATGAACCTCCGCACCCGCCAGGAGGAGAGATCGCTCGTCGCCCCTCCGGACGGCACCTGGTCGCTGTCCATGGCCGTCTGGATGGCCCTTCCCTAATTGATGATCAAAACCGGGCCGTCCATGTCAGGATGTCGGGAAATATCCTGACTATTGCGGTGGGTGACACGGTGGGTGCAACGATGCCGACGGTCGGGCGGGTTCTGCTGGCCGGGGTGACGACCGTCGCCGTGGCCTTCGGGACAGCCGGGGCCGCGGGAGCGGCCGGGGCGGTGGATCAACAAGATCGGCAGGATCGGCAGGGCGTCCAGGTGCTTCCGCCGCCGGACGACTGGCCCGAGGGCGGCACATTCACCGTCTTCCTGTGCAGGGACGACGACGTCTGGGAGAACTGCCGGGGGCGGGCGACCACGGCGGAGCAGGAACGCGTGCTGGAGACGAGATTGCGGGCGATGCCGAAGGTGACGGAGGTCGAGTTCGAGTCCCGCGAAGAGGCATGGGCGAACTTCAGGAAACAGAACGCCGGCAACAAGACCCTGCTCTCGGCCCTCCAGGTCGAGGACATGCCGGAGTCGTTCCGGGGCAGGCTCCGTCACTGGGACGACATCGTGCCCTTCCGGTCGGAGCTGGGGAAAGCGGCAGGCGTCTCCACCGTCTTCTCCTTCGGTGATTTCTTCTGGGAGGACAAGGCGGACGTCACCGTCACGCTGTGCGGGCACAAGAAGACGGTCTACGCCTGCAAGGGGCGAGGGTCGGCCACGCTGGAGGAGAAGAAGGCCATCGAGGCCCGGCTCGGCACCCTCGAAGAGAGCCAGAACCTCTACTTCGAGAACCGCGCCCACGCCCGCCGGGTGTTCGGGCACGTCTGGGCGGTGAAATCCCTCGGCTCCGGTGTTCCGGAGAGCCGCTTCCCGGAGAGTTACCACGCCAAGCTCGTCGATCCGGGTCGCGCCAAGACGGTGATCGACGCGGTCAAGGGGATGGCGGGCGTGTATGAGGCCGCGATGGTGGGTGACGGGCGGTCCGCCCCCGTGACCGTCGGGACGAGATGACGCGGATCCGTCGCCGGGCGGCGGATCGGCGCCTGACCTCGCGGTGAGCCGGGCGGCGGAGCGGCCCCCGACCTCGGGGTGAGAGGATCGGGGCAGCGGTGAGCGGTGCTCCGGGCGTCTCGGCGGCGGCCGGGATCCGCGTGTGGTCCGGGGGCCTGGGGCGTGCCGCGTGGCCGTCCGACCGCGGCGAAGTGAGACCGGCTCCCGGCCGGGCAGAGTATCCTCGCCCGACGTGAGCACGCCCGAGACATCCGAGAGTGGACCAGCTGTGGACGCAACGCCGTACGTCACGATCGTTCTGCCCTGTTACAACGAGCAGAACCATGTCATTGACGAGGTCGAGCGCATCTGCGAGGCCATGGACCGCAGCGGCTACACCTATGAGCTCGTGGCCGTGGACGACTTCTCCACCGACCAGACGCTGGCCAGACTGCAGGAGGCCGCGCCGCGCTTCCCCAACATGCGGATCCGGGCCTTCCACCGCAACGGCGGGTCGGGCACGGTGCGCAGGATCGGCAGCCAGGAGGCGCGCGGCGAGATCGTCGTGTGGACCGACGCGGACATGACGTACCCGAACGAGCGCATCCCCGAGCTCGTCGACATCCTGCACAAGGACCCCACGATCGACCAGGTCGTGGGTGCGCGGACCACCGAGGAGGGCTCGCACAAGTTCCTGCGGGTGCCGGCGAAGTGGTTCATCCGCAAGGTGGCCGAGCGGCTGGCGGGGCAGAAGATCCCCGACCTCAACAGCGGCCTGCGGGCGTTCCGCAAGTCGGTCGCCAAGCCGTACTTGCGGCTGCTGCCGCCCGGGTTCTCCTGCGTCACCACGATCACGCTGTCGTTCCTGTCCAACCAGCACGACGTCTACTACCTGCCGATCGGCTACAGCAAGCGGGCGGGCAAGTCGAAGTTCAGCTTCGTCTCCGACGCCTACCGCTACATCCTGCAGGTGCTGCGGATGGTCATGTACTTCAACCCGCTCAAGGTTCTCATGCCGCCCGCGCTCTGGCTGATCGGCATCGGCCTGGTCAAGGGCGTCGTGGACATGGTCCGCTACGGGTTCTACCTGACCAGCAACACCATCGTGATCTTCATCTCCGGCCTGCTCATCGGCTCGCTGGCGCTGCTCGCCGACCTCATCGTGCGCTCCCGGAGCGAGTAGATGCGGATCGCGATCGTCGGGCCGACCCACCCCTACAAGGGCGGCGGGGCCGCGCACACCACCGAGCTGGCCCACCGGCTGCGGGCCGCCGGGCACGACGTGGTGATCGAGTCGTGGAAGGCGCAGTACCCCTCCTTCCTCTATCCGGGGCAGCAGACCGTGGACACTCCCGACGGCGCCCCGTTCCCCCACGTCCGCCGCGAACTCGACTGGCGCCGCCCGGACGGCTGGGCCCGCTGCGGGCGGCGGCTCGCGGCCGCCGACCTGGTGATCCTCGCGGTGCTCAGCCCGGTGCAGGTCCCGCCCTACCTGGGCATCCTGTACGGCCTGCGCGGCCGGACCCGGGTCGTCGCGCTCTGCCACAACGTGCTGCCCCACGAGCGCAAGCCCTACGACACTCCGCTGATGAAGGCCCTGTTCCGCCGGGTCGACGGGGTGCTCGTCCACTCCGGGCAGCAGGCGGCGCTGGCCCGCGAGCTGGGGCCCGCCCCGGTGACGGTTGCCGAGATGGCGCCGCACCTCCCGGTCGGGCCCCGGGAGCGCGGTGAGGCCGGGGGCGTGACGCGCAGGCTGCTCTTCTTCGGCCTGGTCCGGCCCTACAAGGGGCTCGACCTGCTGATCCGCGCGCTGCCCGAGGACGTCTCCCTCCGGGTCGCCGGAGAGTTCTGGGGCGGTCTGCGGGAGACGGAGGCGCTGATCGCGGAGCTCGGGCTGGACGGCCGGGTGGAGCTGCGGCCGGGCTACGTGGCCGACGTCGACGTGCCGGGGCTGTTCGCCGACGTCGACGCGCTGGTCCTGCCGTACCGGAGCGGGACGGCCAGCCAGCAGGTGTGGTTCGGCCACGAGCACGGGGTGCCGGTGATCGCCAGCCGGGTGGGGACGCTCGGCGACCACGTCACCGACGGGGTGGACGGGCTGGTCGTCGAGCCCGGATCCGTGGAGGACCTCCGCGCGGCGCTGACCGCGTTCTACCGTCCGGGCGAGCCCGAACGGCTCCGCGCCGGGGTCAAGGCCGTCGACCCCGAGCCCTACTGGGCGGCGTACGTGGACGCCCTGGTCTCCGTGGGGGCCTGAGCGGTCCCGCGGCCGAGGAGCCAGCCGATCCCGGCCCAGGCCACGTCGGTGAGGGTGAAGGCCAGCCGGGAGACCAGGGCGACGGCCCCGGCGGTGGTCACGGCCGGGACGAGGCCGTGGCCGTCCAGCGCCGTGACGAGGACCGCGACCATCGCGGCCTCGCGCACGCCCAGCCCGGCCGGGACGACCGCGACCAGCAGGCCGGTCGCCCAGGCGAAGGCGTAGGCTCCGGCGCCGAGCGGGTAGAGCGAGAAGTCGCCGGTCAGGTCGCCGAGGACGAGCCAGGTGTGCAGGCCGTAGAGCAGCCAGCCGAGGACCGTCCAGGCGACGGCGGCGAGCAGGGCGCGGCCGGGCAGCACCTGCTCGATGGGCTCCTTGCGGGCGATCCGCAGCGCCAGGTTCAGGCCCCAGGTGAGGATCCTCGGATGCAGGCACACGACGATCACCGGGATGATCAGGACGAGGTACCACGCCCGCTCGGCCACCGACCGGGCGGTGAACGGCAGCGTGGCGGCGGCGAGCCCGGCAGCGCAGCCCAGGGAGATCACCAGGCCCAGGGAGGTGGCGCTGAAGGTGCGCCGGGGCGGGCAGCCGTGGTCGCGGCCCAGCTCCATCATCGCGGCGTAGGCCCAGACGGATCCCGGGACGTATTTGCCGAGCTGGCCGACGAACAGCACGCGCGCGGCCACGCGCAGCGGCAGCGGGGAGCCCAGCCCGGCGACCACGGAGCGCCAGGCGAGGAGCATGCATCCCGCCCCCGCCATCACCGCCGCGCAGGCCCCGGCCACCGACCACCAGGACAGCCGGCCGAGCGCTTCGAGCGTGCCCTCCCAGTTCTGGGCCAGGCCGTAGCCGACGAAGGCCAGCGCGACCAGCGCCAGCAGCACCCGGAGCAGGCGGCTTGACCGCAGGCGGCTGAGCATCCGCCAAGGGTACGACGCGCACCTTACCCGGCGGTAGGGTCCCGGCTCGCCGGTACTCTTGGGCGGCGTGGCGGCGATGGGCGTCGCGCGGGCCCGGTGCGGTGAGCACGGTGTCCCCGCGCGTCCCCGGCACGACGGGTCGCGAGGGACGAGCGGTCCGCGGAGCGGATGAGGAGTGGTGGGCGACCGATGAGCGCGGAACGGGTGGCGCAGCTGGCGTACTCCGAGTTCCAGGCGGCGATGCTGGACGAGGAGAAGCGCCGCCGCAAGGCCGCGAAGATCGTGGCGGTGCTCGGCCACTTCCTCGGCCGTGACCGGGACGTCCTCGACGGCCTGACGGTCGCCGACATCGGCTGCTCGGCGGGCTTCATCGCCGACGAGCTCGCCGCCGCGGGCGCGAGACGGACCTTCGGCGTCGACATCGACGTGCCCGGCCTGCGCAAGGCGGCCGAGCGGTTCGGCGAGCGGGTCGAGTTCGTGTGCGCCGACGGCACCGCGCTGCCCTTCCCCGACGGCTCCATCGACGTGCTGGTCTTCAACCACATCTACGAGCACGTGGTGGACCCCGACGCGATCATGGCCGAGATGCGCCGGGTGCTCGCCGACGACGGCGTGCTCTACCTGGGGCTGGGCAACCGGCTCGGGGTGATGGAGCCGCACTACAAGCTGCCGTTCCTGTCCTACCTGCCGCCCGCTCTGGCCGACCGCTACGTCCGGCTGTCCGGCCGCGCGGACAGCTACTACGAGCGCTACCGGACCCGTCGCGGCCTGCGGAGGATGGTGCGCGGCCTGCGCGTGTGGGACTACACCTTCCCGGTGCTCGCCACCCCGGCGGCGTTCGCCGGCTCCGAGCTGTTCCCCGGCGTGGTCGGCCGCGTGGCCGGCGGCGTGCTGGCCCGGCTGCCCCGCTCCGTCCTGCGGGGGCTGCTGCCGGTGGTGCCGACCTACCTGTGGGTGGCCACCAAGGGCGCCCGCCGCCCGGCCGGAGCCTCCCTGCCCCAGCCGCCCGACCCGGTCAGCCCCCTGTGAGAAGGCTGGTCCGGATCGCCTTCCTGGCCGTGGCGCTGGGGTTCGGCGCGTGGGTGGTGGCGAGGCAGTGGGAGGAGATCCGCGCCGGGTTCGCCCGGCTGTCCTGGCAGTCGCTCGTGCTGTCGCTGGTCGCCGTGGTCGCCGCGCTGTGCTCCGGGATGATGACGTGGCGGGCGCTGCTGGCCGACCTCGGCTCGCCGCTGGCGTTCCGCCCGGCGGCGAAGGTCTTCTTCGTCGGCCAGCTCGGCAAATACATCCCCGGCTCGCTCTGGCCGGTGCTCGCCCAGATGGAGATGGGCCGCGAGCTGGGGGTGCCCCGGCCGCGGAGCGCGGCGGCCTTCTTCCTGACGATGCCGGTGCAGCTCGGCAGCGGGCTGATGATCTCCGGGGTGACGCTGCTGACCGCCCTGCCGGGGTCGGTCGCGCCGTACGCCTGGGTGTTCCTGCTGCTCCCGCTGCTCGCGGTGGTGTTCGAGCCACGGGTGATCAACGCGGTCCTCGGGTTCGGGCTGCGCAAGCTCAAGCGCGAGCCGCTGGAGCGCCCGCTCACCCGCAGGGGCATGCTCACCGCGCTGGGCTGGGCGCTGCTCGGCTGGACCGCGTACGGCCTGCACCTGGCCGCGGTCGTCCACGAGTTCGGGCCCTCCGGGGTGTCGGCGGTCGTGTTCTCCATCGGGGCGTTCGCGCTGTCCTGGTGCCTGGGGATCATGACGTTCGTGGTCCCGGCCGGTGCGGGGGTGCGCGAGGCGGCCATGGTGGTCGTGCTGGCGCCGGTCCTGGACCGCGGATCGGCGATCGCCGTGGCGCTCTGCTCCAGGATCGTGATCATCGTTGGCGATCTCGTCTGCGCCGGTGCGGCGGGCCTGTCCGCGCGGCGCGCCGTCGATCCCCGGCGCGATCCCGACCCCGGAAAAGCCGTGTGATTCACCCCACGTTTTCGGGGGCCGGGGCAATAGAGTGAACGGGAGAAGGGGACGACCGTCCCGCGTGGTTCTTGAGGGGAGCGATCCTTCTTGACGCCCCGAGTGCTCGTCGACGCGGCCGCGGTCCCGGCCGATCGCGGTGCGTTGACCAGGTATGTCGACGGACTCGTCGCCGCGCTGGACAGGGCGGGCGCCGACCTGTCGGTCGTGTGCCAGCGGGCCGACGCCGAACGGTACGCCGCGCTCGCGCCCTCCGCCCGGATCCTGTCCGGCCCACTCGGGATCTCCAACCGGGCCGCCCGGCTCGCCTGGGAGCAGACCGGTCTCCCGGTCCTCGCCCAGCAGACCGGCGCCGAGGTGATCCACTCTCCCTGCTACTCGATGCCGCTCCGCTCCGGCCTGCCGACCGTGGTGACCGTGCACGACGTCACCTGGTTCACCGAGCCCTCGCAGCACAGCGAGGTCAGGGCCTCCTTCCTCCGCTCGGCGACCCGCACGGCGGTCCGGCACGCCTCCAGGGTGATCGTGCCCTCCAAGGCGACCAGGGACGAGCTGGTCCGGGTGCTCGCCGCCGACCCCACCCGGATCGACGTCGCCTATCACGGCGTGGATCCGGCGCTGTTCCACCGGCCGTCCGAGCGGGAGGTCAGGCACGCCGCCGACCGGCTCGGCCTGCACGGCGCCCCCTACGTCGCCTTCCTGGGCCCGCTGGAGCCGCGCAAGAACATCCCCAACCTGATCCGCGGCTTCGTCCGGGCCGTGCGGGACCTCCCCGACCCGCCCGCACTGGTGCTGGCCGGCGGCCTCCGCGACGCCGACGTGGACGCGGCGGTCGAGGAGGCGCCCTCCACCGTGAAGGTGCTCCGCCCCGGCTATCTGGCCTTCGCAGACCTGTCCGGATTCCTCGGCGGCGCGCTCGTGGCGGCCTTCCCCTCGCGCGGCGAGGGCTTCGGGCTCCCGGTGCTGGAGGCCATGGCCTGCGGCGCGCCGGTGCTCACCACGCACCGCGCCTCGCTGCCCGAGGTGGGAGGGGACGCGGTCGCCTACACCGAGCCCGACGACGTCAGCATCGCCGACGCGCTCCGCGCGCTGCTGGCCTCGCGGGAGCGCCGCGAGGCCCTGTCCGCGGCGGGCCTGACCCGCTCCAGGGAGTTCACCTGGGAAGCCTCGGCCGAAGCCCATCTGGTCTCGTATCAACGTGCTGTCGAATAGTGGGTTAACCTCACGGGATGATGGAGACCCCTTTGCCGGAGCTTGAGGCGATTCTCCTTGTCGGAGGACAGGGGACGCGCCTGCGTCCGCTGACGCTCGGCACCCCCAAGCCGCTGCTGCCCACCGCGGGGGTTCCCTTCCTTGCCCACCAGCTCGCGCGGGCCCGTTCGTTCGGCGTGCGGCGCATCGTGTTCGCCACCTCCTACCGGGCGGAGATGTTCTCCGAGGCGTTCGGGGACGGCTCGGCGTTCGGGCTCTCGCTCGAATACATGACCGAGGAGACGCCACTGGGCACCGGCGGCGCCATCCGCAACGCCGCCGAGGCGCTGACCTGCGGTCCCGACGCTCCGGTGCTGGTGCTCAACGGTGACATCCTGTCCGGCCACGACATCGGCGACCAGGTGGCCCGGCACGTCGCCGGGCGGGCCGCCGTCACCCTGCACCTGACCGAGGTGGAGGACCCCACGCGCTTCGGCTGCGTGCCGACCGACGACGCGGGGCGGGTGACCGCCTTCCTGGAGAAGACCCCGAACCCGGTCACCAACCGGATCAACGCCGGCTGCTACGTCTTCACCCGCTCGGTGATCGACTCGATCCCGGCAGGGGAGGTCGTCTCGGTCGAGCGCGAGACCTTCCCCGGCCTGATCGACTCCGGTGCCCTGGTGCTCGGCTACGCCGACGCCTCCTACTGGCTCGACGTGGGCACGCCCGCGGCCTTCATCAAGGGCTCCCGTGACCTGGTCCTGGGCCGCCTCGCCTCGCCCGCGCTGCCCGGCCCCCCGGGCGAGTTCCTCGCGCTGCCCGGCGCGAAGGTCTCGACCGAGGCCAAGGTCGACGGCGGCACGGCGGTCGGCGCCCGCGCGGTCGTGGAGTCCGGCGCGCAGGTCTCCGGCAGCGTGCTCGGCGACGACTGCGTGATCCACTCGGGGGCGGTCGTGACCGACTCGGTGGTCGGCATCGGCGCCCGCGTCGCCTCCGGGGCGGTCCTGCGCGACGTCGTCATCGGCGACGGCGCGATCGTGGGTCCGGGCAACGAGCTCATGGCGGGCAGCCGCATCTGGCCCGGCGTCGTGCTCCCCGAGTGCGCCGTCCGATTCTCCAGCGACGTCTGATCCCCCACGGCGCGGGTGGGATGACAGTGCTCGCGCGGCCCGCGGTGAGGGAGCGGCGGTGGCGTTCGGAGGGGCCGCTCGACCTTGAACTGACCCTCGGCCCGCATCGGCGCGGGGGCGGTGACCCGACCTGGCGGAAGACGGCCGACGGGGCGATCTGGCGGACCTCGCGGACGCCGGACGGTCCCGGCACGTTACGGGTGCTCGCCCGGGGCGGTGACG
>NZ_NGFP01000163.1 GCF_002149035.1 Streptosporangium minutum | reverse complement strand
GGGGGCGAGTCGAGGAAGACCAGGGCCCTGCGGGTGCCCACCCGGGAGGCGGTTTCGAAGATCGGTTTCGCGGACGCCAGTCCTTCGCTCAACGGTGCTCCCGTCCCGACGACGATGTACGCCCCACTCTGGACGCCCGGCCGCCGCCGCATGCGGATCTTGGCGATAGGGCGACCTGTTTTGGGAAACGCTTGCCGTCGGGTTTCCGGAAAGTTTGCGCCGGAGCGGTCACCCCGTTCGCATGAGTTCGATCAACTGGCCGCATACCGTCGAGGCGACGAGGTGACGCCGTGCCTCGCCGTACGTCGGTGCGGGCCGGAGGCGTGGCCTTGAGCGGTCGTTCCGGGCGGCTGTCGATCGCCTTGCGGCTCGCGGGGCGGCCGCGAATCCTGTTGCGGCGTGAGGGGGCGTCGAGTAGGTTTCCGGACACGCCGTCGAGCCGGGAGGAGGTCAGAACGATGTCCGATGTTCTGCGCCCCCTCCGCGTCCCGGCGTCCACGCGGATCTGACCCCGGGGCGCCTGCTTTCCGGAGGATCAATCCATGACCGGTCCGGTCATCCGCCCGCTCGTCGCGGGCGAGGAAAATCTGTTCGAGTCCATGCCCGATCCGCTGCCCCAGCTGCGCAAGGTCGGTTACGCCGACGGGATCGCCGGCGGCGGCTACCGGCCTGAGAACACCTGGGTCGCCCTCCGGGCCGGCCGGGTGGTCGGCCGTGCGGCCTGGGTCCTCCCGCCGGGCGCCGTCGGCGACCCCTGGCTGGAGAGGTTCGACCTGGACGCCGAGCCGGAGGTGGGGGCCGCGCTGCTGCGCGCCGCCCATGAGGCACTCGGCGGTCCCCGGTTGTACTACGCCTCCATGCCGGCGCACTGGCGGCACAGGCCGGAGGTACTGGCCGTGGTCAAGGCGCCGATGGCGGCGGCCCGGCTCGCCGGGCTGGTCGAGCGGGGGGAGCGGCTGAGATGCTCCTGGACGGGCACGCCGCTGCCGGTGGCCTCCGGGCGATACACCTTCCGCCCGGCCGCCGACGCGGCGGAGATCGAGGCCCTGGTCGCCCGGATCGCCGAGCCGGACGTGCTGACCGGCCTGGAGGTGGCGCGGGCGGTCGGCGGGGTGGACCTGGCCACCGACCCGCTGGCCTGGCTGACCGGCCCGGCCGGGGACTGGCGCGTCGCGCTGGACGCCGGGGAGCCGGTCGGCCTGGTCGGAACGGCCGGGCAGGCCTGCTACCCGCTCATCGGCTACCTCGGCCTGATCGACAAGGCCGTCCGGGCCGACCTGCTGGCCGAAGCCGTCCGGGTGCTGGCCGCCGGCGGCGCCCGGGAGGTGGTGGCCGACGTGGACGCCTACCGGGTGGCGGTGCGGGCGGAGCTGGAACGGACCGGGTTCCGGCAGCTGCGGTCCCGGGTCGTCTTCGGACCGGCCGCAGGCCCGCCGTCCGGTCCGGCGGTCGCCGCCGTGCGGAACCCCGCGTGAGACGGCCGAGCGCTCGGAGCGCCTGACGGCATGAGCTCCGTCGTGCTTTGATCCCTGGCCGCGGTGATGGCGGGAGGAGCGGCGTCCCGAGTGCTGTGGGCCCTGCCTTACCTCTGGGGTATGGCCTGTCTTTACCTCGGCGGTAATCGACGGGCCACGCCCGGACCCGAAAGGCTTGCGGCATGAGTGATGACACCCGTGACACCGTGGAAGAACTGCTGCGCCGGATGGCGGAGGGTGATCATGACCGCACGGCGGAGCTGTTCGCCGAGCCGATCGACTGGCGGCTCGACTGGCCCGCCGAGGGGCATCCGGCGGTGCCGTGGATCCGCCCCCGGTCCAGCCGGGCCGATGTGGCGGACCACTTCCGGTCGCTGGAGGCCCATCACGTGCCCGAACTGAACGGCACATCGGTGACGTGGATCCTGGTCGACGGAGCGCACGCCGTGGTGCTCGGGGAGATCGCGCAGACGGTGCGGGACGGCGGCGCCGCGTACACCTCGCCGTTCGCGCTGCACCTCACCGTCGAAGACGGGCTCGTCACCCGCTACCACATCTACGAGGACAGCCTTACGGTCGCGCGAGCCCTCAGCGCTCAAGCCTGATCACGGATTCCGTCAGGCGCTCCTGGGCCTGTCCGGCTCGAAGGCCACGGCGGGCGGACACCGGCCGGGGTGTACGCCCGCGTCGCTCGGCGCGTCCTCGCCGCAGCCGTCCGGCACGACGGGGACACCGGCCGGTCCGTCCTGCGATCGCCCGTCGCCCGCGGCCGTCAGGACCGGATCGTCTACTGGAGGTCCCTGGTCCAGATCTCCTCGACGAACCCGCCGGCCGCCCGCTCCTCGACCGGCTCGAAGCCCGCCGCCCGGTAGATCCGCCGGGCGCCGGTCAGCACGTCCCTGGTCCACAGCACGATCCGCCGGTAGCCCGCCGCCTTGGCGAAGTGCAGGCACTCCTCGACGAGCCGGCCGCCGATCCCCATCCCCCTGGCGGCCGGCTCGACCAGGAGCATCCGGAGCTGGGCCGTCTCGTCGTCCTTGTGCACGCAGAAGACGCACCCGGCCCGTTCGCCGTCCACCTCGGCGATCCACCCGGCGTCGCGCCGGGGATCGTGGCCGTCCACGTAGTCGGCCACGATCCTGGCCACCAGCGCCTCGAACTCCTCGCCCCAGCCGTACTCCTGGCTGTAGAGCACGCCGTGCCGGTGCACCACCCAGCCGAGATCCCCCGGGCGCGGCGGGCGGATGACGTACGGCTCGGCCTTCGGGGTCCGGGTGAGGATCTCCTGGATCGTCGCCATGTTCGCGACCAGCCGCCGCCGGTCCTCCTCGGTCACCCCTTCCAGCAGGCCCCGCACCTGCGCCGCCGAGCGCTCGTCGAGGGTCGCGAACGTGGCCCCGCCCGCCTCGGTCAGCCCGACGACCTGCCGTCGGCCGTCGACGGCGGACCGCTCGCGCACGACCAGTCCGTCGGTCTCGAACCGGCCGAGCATCCTGCTGAGATAGCCGGCGTCGAGCCCGAGCAGCCGCCGCAGCTCGCCGACCTCCACGCGCTCCCGCTGGGCGAGCTCGAACAGCACCCTCACCTCGGTGAGGGAGTAGGGGGTGTCCAGGACGCCCTGGTGGAGCACGCCGATGACCCCGGTGTAGAAGCGGTTGAAGGCGCGGACCGCCGAGACATGTCTCTCCATGTCTGACAGGCTCAACTATTTCACTGACTGAGTCAAGCAAATGTCCCTCTCCGGCCCCCGGCGCCGGGTTAGAAGACCGGCCAAGCCGGTCAAGAAGGGATGATGAGTCTTCGGGCGCACAAGTCGCCCCTCGCAGGGACGGGAGCATGATGGCTGAGGTCGCGTATGTCGGTGGATACACCCCGGACACCGGAGGGTCGGGCCCGGGGATAACCCTGGTGGAGCTGGAAAGCCTCACCCGGCTCGGCGTCACGGCGGCCCCGGGCCCGTCATTCCTCGCCGCCCATCCCCGGCTCCCGGTCCTGTACGCGGTGGGGGAGAGCGAGCAGGGCACGGTCAGCGTTCTCGCCCGCGCCGGCGACGGCACGCTGACCCCGCTGGCCCGGCGGTCGAGCGAGGGATCGTTCCCCTGTCACCTGGCCGTCGACCCGTCGGGCACGCTGCTCGCGGTGGCCAACTACGGCGACGGCACGGTGAGCGTGCACGGTATCGACGGGTCCGGCCTCCTCACCGACGTGTCGACCTTCCCCTACCGGGACGGCGCCCACGCCCACCAGGCCGTCTTCGGCCCCGACGGCGTGCTGTACGTGACCGACCTGGGCGCCGACGAGGTCCGCCGCCACCTGGTCGGCACCCAGGTGACCCCGCACCCCGACGGCCCGGTACGGCTCGCGCCCGGCATGGGCCCCCGGCACATGGCCCGCTCCGGGGAGCACTGGTACGTGGCCGGTGAGCTGGACGGCACGGTCCGCGTCTACGACGACGGCTGGCGCGAGATCCGGGCCGTCCCCGCCAGCGCGGCCGAGGGGCCCAACCACCCCTCGCACCTGGAGGTGTCCGGCGGGTTCGTCTACGTCGGCAACCGGGGCCCCGACACGATCTCGGTGTTCTCCACGATCACCCTGGAACCGGTCGCCGAGGTCCCCTCCGGGGGTGTCTGGCCGAGGCACTTCGCCATCGCCGACGGCCGGATGTACGTGGCCAACCAGCGCTCCGACGGCGTCGCCGTACTGACGATGAAGGACGGGATCCCGCAGTTCGACGGGGAGGTGTTCGCGGTGGGCACCCCCTCGTGCGTGCTGCCGCGGGTCTGAGGCCAAGAACCCGCCAAGTCCCAGGCGGGAGGCCTCCCGCCTGGGCAGGCTGCCGTCATGCTCCGAGTGTCCGCGTATCTGGCCGTCACGCTGGCGGCGACCCTGGTGGCCGCCGGGTGTGCCGTCGTCACCGGCGTGCCCGCACAGGCCCCCTCTCCCCCCGCGCCCTCCGTGGTGAAGGGCGCCGGGGCGGCCCGCGACGCCACTGCGGCCGAGAACGCCACCGCGGCCGAGAACGCCAGGGCGGGCGACCCGCGCTGGCGGCTGCGCGGGCGCGGCGGCGAGCACGAGATCGAGGGCTTCGCCGACCGGGTGAGCGTGCTGCCGGGGGAGGGCTTCCGGCTGTACGTCTCGACCACGGCCGGCCACTACACCGCCAGGGCCTTCCGGGTGGGCTGGTACGGCGGGGCGGGGGCCAGGAAGGTCTGGGAGTCGGCCGAGCTGCCCGGCGTGCGGCAGGCCCCGCCCAGGACCGTCCCGGACACCGGCGCGGTGACCGCCGCCCACTGGAAGCCGGGTCCCGAGGTGGACACCGCCGGCTGGCCCGAGGGCTCCTACCTGATCCGGCTGGAGGCCGCCACCGGAGGCCGGCGCTACGTCCCCCTCACCGTCAGATCCGCCTCGACCGGGGGACGCCTGGTCGTCGTCAACGCGGTCACCACCTGGCAGGCCTACAACCGGTGGGGCGGCCGCAGCCTCTACCGGGGCCCCGGCGGGTTCGAGGACCGCTCCCGCGCGGTCAGCTTCGACCGCCCCTACGACACCTCCGGCGCCCGGCTCTTCCTGGACATGGAGCGCGACGCCGTCGAGGTCGCCGAGCGCAGCGGCGTCCCGCTCGCCTACGTCACCAACCTGGAGCTCGACCGCGACCCGCACATCCTCGACGGCGCCCGCGGCCTGGTCTCCCTGGGCCACGACGAATACTGGTCGCCGCACATGCGGCGCACCGTCGAGGCCGCCCGCGACCACGGCACCAACCTCGCCTTCCTGGGCGCCAACGCCGTCTACTGGCGGATCCGCTTCGCCGCGACGCCCCTGGGCCCCGGGCGCATGGTCGTCTGTCACAAGGACGCCGCAGAGGACCCCGGCACTGTTCTGTGGCGCGACAGCGGTGAGCCGGAGAGCTCGCTGACCGGCCCGATGTACGACTGCTTCCCCTCCGAGTCCGCCTACGTGGTCCACCGGCCCGGCAACTGGATCTTCGAGGGGACCGGGGTACGGCGCGGCACGGTCTTCCCCGGTATGGCCGGGGTGGAGACCGACAAGGTCGTCGCAGGCGTGCCCCGTCCGATGGAGGTCCTGTCGGTCTCGCCGGTCGACTGCGGCGGCCGGTCCACCGTCGCGCACAGCGCCTACTACACCGTGCCGAGCGGCGCCGCCGTGTTCAGCTCCGGCACGATGCGCTGGGTGTGCGCGATGCGGGGCGCCCGCTGCGGCCACGGCGTCACGGACCGGGCGAGGGTCTTCGTCCGCAGGGCCACGGGGAACATCCTGCGGGTCTTCGCCGCCGGCCCGGCCGGGCGCGAGCATCCGGCCGACGACAACCTCGAGTCCCTGGGCCTGGACGGGCCCGCGGGCCGCTGAGGCTCCCCGGGCTCTGACCGGGCCGGCGGGTCATTGAGGCTTCCCGGGCTCTGGCCGGGCTCTGGCCGGGCTCTGGCCGGAGCCCGCCGGGGGCGGCGGACCGCCGCGGCCCCCGGCGCCGGGGGCCGCGTGGGGCTTTCACAGCAGGCGGCGTGGCAGGCCCGTCGCGCGCGGGCGGATAAGAAGGTCCTCCCGCGCGAACACCTCAGGGGCATGGAGAAGACTGGGGTGGGAGCCGGGATTCACAGGCCCGGCCGTCCGGCGTCGATGGGGAGAGCCGACATATGAGGACTCCTCCAATTTGGTCTAGACCATTGGCCTCATCAGCAGGCAGAATGCGTTGCGTCGGCGACGGAAATCCCTCACCGGCCGCGTCACCCCATTTAGTCTGGCCGTCTTGCCTCGGAACCACCACCGGAGGATGCCATGCGTATTGGAGTGCTAACCGGGGGCGGCGACTGCCCCGGCCTGAACGCCGTTATCCGCGCCGTCGTGCGCAAGGGAGTCAGTGTCTACGGGCATGAATTCGTCGGGTTCCGTGACGGCTGGCGTGGCCCGCTGGAAGGCGACACCATGCCGTTGGACATCCAGGACGTGCGGGGCATTCTGCCGCGTGGCGGCACGATTCTCGGCTCGTCGCGGACCAATCCGATAAAGATCGACGGCGGTGTCGAGAAGATCAAGGACAACCTGGCGGAGACCGGGGTCGACGCGTTGATCGCGATCGGCGGCGAAGACACCCTCGGCGTCGCCAAGCAGCTCTTCGACAAGGGCGTGCAGGTCGTCGGCGTGCCGAAGACGATCGACAACGACCTCAGCGCCACCGACTACACCTTCGGTTTCGACACCGCCGTCAACATCGCCACCGAGGCGATCGACCGGCTCCACACCACCGCCGAGTCCCACCACCGCGCGCTGATCTGCGAGGTCATGGGCCGTCACGCGGGCTGGATCGCCCTGCACGCGGGCATGGCCGGCGGCGCCAACGTCATCCTCATCCCGGAGAAGCCCTTCGACATCGACCGGGTCTGCGCCTACGTCGAGTCCCGTTTCAAGACCCGCTACGCGCCGATCGTCGTGGTCGCCGAGGGCGCCCACCCCATCGAGGGCCAGATGGCGCTGCAGGCGGGCGAGCTCGACTCCTTCGGGCACGTCCGGCTGGGCGGCATCGGCGAGGTGCTCGCCAGGGAGATCGAGAAGCGGACCGGCAAGGAGGCGCGCACCACCGTGCTCGGCCACATCCAGCGCGGCGGCACGCCCACGGCCTTCGACCGCGTGCTGGCCACCCGGTTCGGCCTGCACGCCATCGACGCCGTGCATGACGGCCACTTCGGCGTCATGGTCGCGCTGCAGGGCACCGACGTCGTCAGGGTCGCTCTCGCCGAGGCCACCAAGGAGCTGAAGACCGTGCCGGTCAGCCGCTACGAGGAGGCCGAGGTCTTCTTCGGCTGACACGCCGGCGACGGGGGCCGCTCCAAAGCGGCCCCCGTCCGTGCGGACGCCCCGCCGTGACCTCGCGTCACGGCGGCGACCGTCCGATCCCCTCTCGTACGGCCCGCGCCCTGCGCCCCCTCTCGTACGGCCCGCGCCCTGTGCCCGGACCGCACGCCGAGGCGCGCCCCCGTGTGGCTCGCGCCCCCGTGCGGCTCGCGACCCCGGCCGTGCGGCCCGGTGACGCGGAGCCGTACGTCAGCCGTCGTCGGAGTCGAACAGCGACTGCCACCTCGGCGCCTCGGCCGCCGGCGCGGCCGGGGGGAGACGCCGTCCCCCCGCGCGCACGGCGATCGCGCCGATCCCCGCCGCCGGCCACGGCCGTCCCGTGGCCGACCGGTCACCGGTCTGACGGCGTACGGGAGCGTGACGATGATCTCCGTCCGATCCGTCGGCCGGTCGCGTGGCGGGTGGTCCGCCGCGTGGCTCACGCGCTCGTTTACTTTGGGCCGCCCGCCCGCATCCCCGGCGGCTGGGCGGCTGTTCTGAAAAGCGTAGCTGCCCGTGATTGAAATCTCACTCACGGTTATTGTCCGGAGCCGGAGAGTAAGCATTCCGAACCGAGCCTTTTGCCTCCCTGGGATGACCGCCCCAGTTGTCCTCAACTAGCGTCGAATTCAGGTTCCGCGCCATGTCGGCGTCTTCCGTGATACCGATTCGGCGCTTCATCGGCCCGGGTATCGCCCGGAGCGTTCAATGCGACACGGAGTGATCTCCTATGACGAAGCTCAGACATACTCTCGCCGCCGGTGCGATGGTGGCCTCGGCACTTGTCGCCCCCGTGGCGATGTCGGCTCAGTCCGCCAGCGCCGGCACCACCGGTCCGACCACCGCGACATCCTTCGGCACCTCCGCGCAGGACTGGTGCTCCAACCACCCCAAGAAGTGCGCCAGGGCCCGTAACAACAACAACAATAATAACAACAACAACGGGGGCAGGAACAACAACAATAACAACAACAATAACAACGGAGGCAGGAACAACAACAACAATAACAACAACAACAATGGAGGCGGGAACAACAATAACAACAACAATAATAACAACGGAGGCGGAGGAAACAACAACAACAATAACAACAACAACGGGGGCGGAGGAAACAACAACAACAATAACAACAATAACTAGGTCCACTCAAAGGCCGGGGCGTTCACTCCGCCGATCTCCCGGGGATCGGCCGGAGGGACGGAGCCGGAGCCGGGCCGCCTGCGGTGCGGTCGCCGGGATTGGCGGCGATCAGCGCGCCGAATGCCCTCTCGTGGGCTCGGCGGACCGTCAGGCGGACGCGAGTCCGTCATGGACGCACCGGATTCCGTGAGTGCCCGTCCCCCGCGAGTGCCCGCCCCCTCAGCCCCCGCCAGCGGACGATCATCCGTCGGCGGGGGTTCAGCATGTTCCGGGACATCCGGCCCGGCCGCCGGCCGGTCGTCCCGCCGCCGGGCCGCCGAGCGGCCCGGCGCGCTCCTGCCGCGTCGAGCGGTTTCCCCGCTCCGCGTCCGCGTCGAGCGGTTCCCCACTCCGTTCCCGGATCCGTGCCTCGCGCCGCGTCGAGCGCGGCCGCCACCCCGTCAAGCAAGGCGTGGACGGTCGCGGGGCGGACTAAAGTAGCTAGGTCGAGGCGTTGTCTTGAGACGATTACGCGCCACACTGGGCGGTAGACCCTTATTTCCCCCGAATCTTTACAGTTCCACCGGAGGTTGCAGCATGACCATGTCCGCCTTGGGTGAGCCCTGCGTTCTGCTCAAACTGGGCGAGGTCGTCCTCAAGGGAAACAACCGGGAGCTCTTCGAACAGCGGTTGCAGGCCAACATCAAGGCGGCCCTGAAGGACTTCGACTTCAAGGTGGACGTGCGCCAGCGCCACGGCGTCATCGCGCTCTTCCTGCCGGACGGCACCACCGCCGAGGTCGCCGACGCGGTCGCCGCGCGGGTCGCCTACGTCCCCGGCCTGGTCTGGATCCACCGGGCCTGGCGGGTGGAGAAGGACCCGGGTGCGGTCACCAAGGCGGCGATCGAACTGCTGGCCGACCGGGACGACGTCAGGCGCGGCGTCTCCTTCGCCGTCCGTTCCCGCCGCCGCGACAAGCGCTTCCCGCTGACCTCGATGGAGATCGACCGCTCGGTCGGCGGCGAGCTCAACGACATCTACGGCCTGCCGGTCGACCTGAAGAACCCCGAGCTGGTCGTCTCCATCGAGGTGGACCGGGACGAGGTCTTCGTCTTCACCGGCGGCACGCCCGGTCAGGGCGGCCTGCCGGTGGGCACCAGCGGCCGGGGTCTGGTCCTGATGTCCGGCGGCATCGACTCCCCGGTGGCCGCCTACCGGATGATGCGGCGCGGCCTGCGGGTGGACTTCCTGCACTTCTCCGGCATCCCGTTCACGACGTCGGAGTCGATCTACAAGGCGTACGCCCTGGTGCGCGCCCTGGACAGGTTCCAGGGCAGGTCCCGGCTCTGGGTCGTCCCGTTCGGCAAGGCCCAGCAGTCCATCAAGGCCTCCGGCCAGGACCGTCTGGCGGTCATCTCCCAGCGCCGTCTGATGCTCAAGACCGCCGAGGAGGTCGCCCGCCGCCTCCGCGCCGGCGCTCTGGTCACCGGTGACTCCCTGGGGCAGGTCTCCTCCCAGACCCTGCAGAACATCACCGCCCAGGACGACGCGGTCGACATGCCGATCCTGCGGCCGCTCATCGGCCTCGACAAGACCGAGATCATGGCGGAGGCCCGTCGCATCGGCACCCTGGAGATCTCCGAGCTCCCCGACGAGGACTGCTGCACCCTGCTGGCCCCCCGCCGCGCCGAGACCGCCGCCAAGATCGCGGACCTGAGGCAGATCGAGAAGCGTCTCGACGCCGAGGAGCTGGCCGTCCAGCTCGCCGGCTCCCTCCAGGAGTACAAGCTGGAGGGCTGAGTCCGTCCCGGAAGCGGTTCACCCGCGGGGTACGGCCGGTGGCTTGTGGCGCCGGCCGTACCGGGAGACGCGGGCGCTTGTGGCGTGGGTGAACGCGGGGTCGGACACGGGCGACGGTCAGGCGGACGCCAGGGCGTCGCCGGCCGGGTCCTTGCCCACCAGCGGCGGGAACTCGCGCATCACCCGGGCGAGCTCGCGCAGGTCGTCGTCGACCAGCGCCTGGGGGCCGTCGCAGAGGGCCTGCTCGGGGTTGGGGTGGACGTCGATGATCACGCCGTCGGCGCCGACCGCGATGGCGGCGCGGGTGAGCGGGAGCACCAGGTCCCGCCGGCCCCCGGAGTGGGACGGGTCGACGATGACCGGCAGGTGTGACAGGCGCTGGGCGACCGGGACCGCGGAGACGTCCAGGGTGTTGCGGGTGGCGGTCTCGAAGGTGCGGATCCCGCGCTCGCATAGCACGATGTCGAGGTTGCCGCGCTGGGCGATGTACTCGGCGGCCATCAGCCACTCCTCGATGGTGGCGTTCATGCCACGCTTGAGCATGACCGGCTTGCCGACCCCGCCGACCGCCTGGAGCAGCGCGAAGTTCTGCGCGTTGCGGGTGCCGACCTGCAGCATGTCGGCGTAGGAGGCGACCAGCTCGACGTCGTGGGCGTCCACGACCTCCGTCACGACGGGCAGGCCGGTCTGCTCGCGTACGTCGGCGAGGATGCGCAGGCCGGCCTCGCCCAGGCCCTGGAAGGCGTAGGGGGAGGTGCGGGGCTTGTAGGCGCCGCCGCGCAGCAGGGTGGCCCCGGCGGCCTTGGCCATCTCCGCCGCCTCCAGGGTCTGCTGCGGGGTCTCCACCGCGCACGGGCCGGCGATCAGGGTGACCGTGCCGGGGCCGATCGGCACGCCGCCGACCCGGACCGTGGAGCGCTCGGGGTGGTTGTCCCGGCTCACCAGCTTGTACGGAGCGGTCACTCGCATCACGTCGGCCACCCCGCGCATGCCGCGCAGGTCGAGCGTGCTGAACTGGGCGACGTCGCCCACCAGCCCGATGATCGTACGGCTCACGCCGCGGCTGACGAACGCGTCGCCGCCCGCCGTGCCGATGACCTCCACGATCGCCTGGACGTCACCCTGGGTGGCGTCGGGGCCCATGACGATGACCATGTCTCTCCTTCGATGAAAAAAGGTCCGAAAAGCAGAAGGCCCCGGGTCCGTAACCGGACCCGGGGCCTTCGCGTTCGCCTGTGCTGTCAGCGCAGCATCTGGTGGCGAACGGTCCCACCTACGGGTCCGTCGCCATACCAAAACCAGAACGAAGTACGCATCGCCGGTAATGGTAGCGCACCGCCGGGACTCGTCGGCGACCTGGTCGGGCGAGGGCGGCCGGCGGAGCCCGCGCCGTGACACGCGTTCTCGCCGCCGGAACGGCGCGAGGGCGTTATCCGGTGGCCGCTGCGGCGGCGGCGGACACACGATGGCAGGATTACCCCGTGCCGTAGGGGAACAGGACTACCCCGTGCCATCGGGAAACGGCGAGGGGAGTGGTCGTGGAGCAGTCCGAAACTCCGCAGGAGGAGACTCGCCTGCCGCCGGGCCAGTACGTCCCCCGGGGGCGTCCGGTGATCCACTATGGCCGGGTGCCCACGTTCCGCCCGGCGACGTGGGAGTTCCGTGTCATGGGGGCGACCGCCTCCGGCGAGCAGCACAGGTTCACCTGGCCGCAGTTCTCCGGGCTGCCGCGCACCACGGTCATGGCCGACTTCCACTGCGTCACCAAGTTCTCGATCATGGGGAACGAGTGGCGGGGGGTGTCCACGGCGACGCTGATGGAGCTGGCCCCGCCCGCCCCCGGCGTGAAGCACGTGATGATCTGGGCCGAGTACGGCTACAGCGCCAACATGCGGATGAGCGACTTCGTCCGAGGCCACACGTTGTTCGCCCTCGAACTCGACGACAAGCCCCTCTCCCCGGAGCGGGGGTTCCCGGTCCGGGCGATCGTCCCGCACCTGTACGCGTGGAAGAGCGTCAAGTGGGTGCGCGCCGTGGAGTACCTGCTGGAGGACAGGCGCGGTTTCTGGGAGGAGCGCGGGTACCACAACCTCGCCGACCCCTGGCGCGAGCAGCGCTACTCCTATCAGGAGGAACCGGGCGAAGGGCCGCTGTGATCCGCGTTCTCCCCTGATGGGCCGGGGTGGTTGACTACGGTTTCCCGCATGTGGTCGACCAGTGCCTGGGTGCTGCTCTGCGCGCTCAGTACTTTCCTGGGATTCGTCATCTCCCGCCGGCGACCGGCGTCCCCCCGCCATCTGGCCGGCCTGCCGGACGAAGCCACCTTCGCCACCCTGCACATCGCCGCGCTGGCGGCTCCGTCGCTGCGGGCCGGCCTGACACGCGACTCCGCCCGCAAGGCGATCCGCCATCTGCGCACGCTGCTGGGCGTCAGCGCCATCGCGGTGACGGACGCCGACGGCGTGCTCGCCTGGGACGGCACGGTCGGCTGCCACCGCGACCACGCGCCCGAGCACGCCCGCACCGTGTTCTCGTCGGGCCGCCCGTACGTGGTGGCGGGGGAGGCGATCGCCTGTGGCAGGCCGGGCTGCGTGATCCGGGGCGCGGCCGTGGTGCCGCTCACCGTGGACGGCCGGGTGGTCGGCGCGCTGGCCGCCTACGACGCCGAGGTGAGCGCGGGGCTGGTCCGGACCGTCACCGAGGTCGCCCGCTGGGTCTCCGGCCAGCTTGAGCTGGCCGAGCTCGACTCCTCCCGCCGGCGCGCGATGGAGGCGGAGACCCGGGCGCTGCGCGCGCAGATCTCCCCGCACTTCGTCTACAACTCCCTGACCACCATCGCCTCGTTCGTCCGCACCGACCCCGAGCGGGCCCGCGAGCTGCTGATGGACTTCGCCGACTTCACCAGGCACGCGCTACGCCGGGGAGGGGACTTCACCACCCTGGCCGACGAGCTGCGCTGCGTGGACCGCTACCTGCTGCTGGAGCGGGCCAGGTTCGGTGAACGGCTCCGCTTCACCGTCCGGGTGGCGCCGGAGGTGCTGCCGGTGCCGGTGCCGTTCCTGTGCCTGCAACCGCTGGTCGAGAACGCCATCAAGCACGGGATAGCCGCCACCGGCGGCTCCGGCGAGGTGCGGGTGGTGGTCAGGGACGCCGGACCCGAGGCCCACATCAGCGTCGAGGACGACGGGCTCGGCATGGACCCGGGGCGGGCCAGGCGGCTGCTCGACGACGACCCGGGCCAGGGGCGGGGCGAGGGCGGGATCGGCCTGGCCAATGTGGACGTGCGGCTGCGCCAGATCTACGGCGAGGGCTACGGGCTCGTCGTGGAGACCGCGCTGGGCGCCGGTACCAAAATCCGGCTGCGCGTGCCCAAACTTCCCACCAGGTAATAGCTAATAGTAGTCATAGTTTTACTTAAAGTTGACATTTCTATTGCGGTGAACGCGGTTCGAGGGCAGCGTGGGTCCATGCTGCGAGTCCTGGCCGTCGACGACGAGGTCCCCGCGTTGGAGGAGCTGGCCTACCTCCTCCGCCACGATCCCCGCATCGAGCACGTCTCCACCGCCCCCGGAGGAATCACCGCGCTTCAGGACATGGTTCAGATGATCGGCACGGGAGAACGGCTCGACGGGGTCTTCCTCGACATCCGGATGCCCGGTCTCGGCGGCCTCGACCTGGCGCGGCTCATCGGCGCCTTCCCCAACCCGCCCCGGCTGGTGTTCGTCACCGCCCACGAGGACTGCGCGATCCAGGCGTTCGACCTGGAGGCGGTGGACTACCTGCTCAAGCCGGTCCGGGCCGACCGGCTGGCGGAGGCCGTACGGCGCCTGGAGTGCATGACTCCGGCGACGGGCGAGCCGATCCCGGAGGACGTCATCCCGGTCGAGCTCGGCGGGCGGACCCGGTTCGTGTCCCAGCAGACGGTCCGCTTCGCCGAGGCGCAGGGCGACTACGTACGGCTGCACACCGTCGACGGCAACTACCTGGTGCGCATGTCGCTGGCCGCGCTGGAGCGGCGCTGGGCCGACTCGGGGTTCATCCGCGTGCACCGCAGCACGCTGGTCTCGGTGCGTCACGTGAGCGAGCTGCGCTTCGACGGCGGCCGCGTGACGCTGCAGGTCGGCTCGGAGACGCTGCCGGTCAGCCGCCGCCACACCCGGCAGGTCCGCGAGCAGCTCGTCCGCGACCGTCAGCTCCAGGACCGGTCGCTGTCCTCCGGCGTGCCCGGGTGAGCGGTCGCCGGGTGACCGTGACCCGCAACCCGGTCCCGGCGGCCGGCGCGGGGACCGCAGGCCCCCTCCGGCCGCTCGGCGCCGTCGCCGACGCCGAGCCGGACGGGTGGGCCGAGCCCGGCGAGCTCCACCTGCGCTCGATCGTCGCCGGTCAGCTCTCGCTGGCCGGGCGCACGCTCGCGGCGGTGGCCGGGATCCTGCTGGGAGTGGCGGTCCTGCCGTCGCTGGGCGAGTACGCTGGCATCGGGGCCCCCGGGGTGTGGCTGGTCCTGTGCCTGGTGCCGCCGCCGCTCTGGGCGCTCCTCGCCGTCACCCATCTGCGCCGCGCCGAACGGATCGAACGCGAGTCCGTCCGGGCGGCGCGGGACGGCGGATGACCACCGCCGTCGTCGCCTCACTGCTGGGCGTGGCGGTCGTGCTTCTCGGCTCGGCCGCGATGAGCGTGGTCAGGCCGCGCAGATACGCCACGACCCTCGACTTCTACGTCGCGGCGCGGGCGGTGGGTCCCTGGCGGAACGGCGCCGCGATCAGCTCCGAGTACACCTCGGCGGTCAGCTGCCTGAGCCTGGCCGGGCTGATCGCCCTGCACGGCGTCCCGATGCTCTGGTATTCGGTGGGCGCCACCGGCGGCTACGTGGTCGTCCTGATCCTGGTCGTGGCCCCGCTGCGCCGTTCGGGAACCTACACCCTGTCCGACTTCGCCCAGTGGCGGCTGGGCTCGCCACTGGTCAGGCGGCTGGTCACCGGCATCGTGACGGTGATCGGCATGATCTATCTGGTGGCTCAGCTCCAGGCCGCCGGGGTCGTGCTCCGCCTGGTGACCGGTCTGCCGCCGTGGGCCGGCGGCGTGGCGACGGCCGTGGCGGCCGTGGCGGTCGCGCTGACCGCGGGCATGGGCAGCGTCACCGGGCTCCAGGCGCTGCAGTTCTGGCTGAAACTCCTGATCTTCGCCGGCTGCGCGCTGGTCCTGTGGTCGGCCTGGCGCTGGGGCATGGCCGCGCCACCCGCCGCCCCGGCGCCGTCGGCCGGGCCGCACCCCGTCCGGGAGCACGTGCTGGCGGGAACCGGTGACCCCTCCCCGCTCGGGGTGCTCAGCGTGCTGGTGTCGTGCGCGCTGGGCGCCATGGGCCTGCCTCATGTGATCGTCCGGGTCTACGCGAGTCCCGACGGCCGGTCGGCCCGCAGATCCGTCGTGGCGGCACTGGCCATGCTCGTCGCCTTCTACCTGCTGCCGCCCGTCTACGGGGTGCTGGGGCGGGTTTTCGCCCCCGGCGTGCCGGCCGACGCGATGGTGCTGGTGCTGCCCGCGCGCATGCTGCCGGGGCCGGTCGGCGACGCCCTCACCGGGCTGCTCGCCGCCGGGGCCTTCGCCGCGTTCCTGGCCACCTCCTGCGGGGTGCTCGTCGCCCTCGGGGCGACCCTGTCGCCGGGGACGCCGCGGATCGCTCGGATCACCCGGATCGGCCGGTTCAGGGGCTCGGTGGCGGGGGCCGCCCTGACGGCCCTGCTGCTGTCCTGGGCGGCTCCCCACGGGAGCGTGATCCTGCTGGTGATGCTCGGGTTCGGCCTGTCCGCCGCCACGCTCTGCCCGGTACTGGTGCTCGGCATCTGGTGGCGCGGGCTGTCGGCCCGTGGCGCCGCCGCCGGGCTGGTGGTCGGCGCCGGGCTCATCGCCGCCCTCGTCGCGGTGGAGGGGCTGGCCCCCGCGGCTCTCGTGGCCAGGCTGGGGCTGCCGGTCCGCTACCCGGCGCCGTTCGTCGCCCCGGTCGCCTTCCTGGTGATGGTGGCGGTCTCGCTGGCGACACCCGGGAGCGTGCCGCCGGGGGTCTCCCGCAAGCTCGCCAGGATGCACATTCCCGAGGACCTCGGGGAGGCGGGAATCGACCGTTCGTCGCACCGGCCGGGCCGCTCGTCGCGCTGACACTCTCCGCACATCGACGACCACGCGCCGTTAATCGCGCTGGCCGGAAAGGGGCGGTCGCCTGCCCGGGCTCCCCTCTAGTGTTCCCTTCATCGGAGAGCCGAACCCGCCGCACCAGGGGGGGACAGAGCCGGAAGGCTCGGGTCCTGGTGCGCGGACTCCCGGGTGACCGTCGACACCTGGTCATCCGGTTGCCGGGCCCTGGATCGGGGGGAGGGTCCGGCGATCTCCGGTGCGATGGGACGCCCGCGTCAGTCCGCGGGCCGGACCGTGATCTGGCCCGCGGGGGCGGCCGGATCACGAGAGCGGGCGTCCCGTCCCACCCCGCCTCCAGCCGGGGACCGCTCCAGCCGGGGACGCCCGGCCGCACCGGGCTGACGGCGGGCTACCGGCGGGCGGTCCCGAACCCGGCCAGGTGATCAACGCCCGGCGCCGTCAGCCCGCGGTGTCGCTGTCGCGGAGCTTCTTCAGCAGCTCGATGTCCTCACGGTGCTTGTCGACGCCGCCCGGGGTCTCGATGCAGAGCGGCACTCCGGCGGACACCGGGTGACGCATCAGCTCGGCGAAGGGCTCCATGCCGATGTGGCCCGCGCCGATGTTCTCGTGCCGGTCCTTCTTGGAGTCGCACACGTCCTTGGAATCGTTGGCGTGGATCAGCTTGAGCCGTCCCGGGGCGATCGCGTGCAGCGCGTCGAGGGTCTCCCCGACGCCCTCGGCGGTCGACAGGTCGTGGCCGGCGGCGAAGGCGTGGCAGGTGTCCAGGCAGACCCCCGCCTTCGGGTGCCAGTCGAGAGCGGCGAGATAGGGCTCCAGGTCCTGGACGGTCGCGCAGAGCATCGCGCCCTGCCCGGCCATCGGCTCCAGCAGCAGGTCCGGGCCGTCGTCGGGGATCTCCTCCAGGAGGGGGAGCAGGTGCTCGTGCAGCTGGCGCAGGGCGTCCTCACGGGGCTGGCTCACCGCCGATCCCGTGTGGACCACCATGCCCGCGGCGCCGATCGCGTAGGAGCGCAGTAGGCCGTGCCGTACGGTGGCCACCGACTTCTCCAGCGTGTCGGCGCTGGGAGAGCCCATGTTGATGAGGTAGGGGGCGTGCACGAAGGAGAGCATGCCCGACTCGACGAGCCTGGCGTCCTGGACGGGGTTGCCCACGGCCGGGGACCAGCCCCGGGGATTGCTGACGAACACCTGGATCATCTCCGCGCCGATGTCCGAGGCGTACTGCAGGCCGCCCTTGGCCAGGCCGCCGGTGACGGATACCTGTCCGCCGA
Source organism: Streptosporangium minutum (assembly GCF_002149035.1). Taxonomy (GTDB): domain Bacteria; phylum Actinomycetota; class Actinomycetes; order Streptosporangiales; family Streptosporangiaceae; genus Streptosporangium; species Streptosporangium minutum. The sequence continues at coordinate 3,445 of NZ_NGFP01000163.1, read as the reverse complement.
TGAGGGAGAGAGAAGTCATGATGCCGCCAGTTTAGGCGGTGGAGCCGACACTTCCCCGGCCGTCGGGCCCGCGTCCCCCTCCTGACGATCCGCGGCGACAGGCGCCCTGACCGGTCCGCGGAACCGGGCAGTTGGAGCATGACACGAAAACCCAGGGCAAACCTTTATTCCACTTGGGAGTTCTCGCTGCTGGACCCCGTACGGCGACGGTGTGTGTACTGCTCACATGCCGAACGTGAATTCCGCAGCATCGGCGGCGGGGCTGGCCGGCTTCAACGCGCTCGGCGCCGCCGAGGCCGAGGCGGAGCTGCTGGCGTGCTGCGCCTGCCGGGCCTTCGCCCGCGTGGTGGCCGCGCGACGCCCCTACCCCGACCTCGACGGGCTGGCCGAGGCCGCCGGCGCCGCCGTACGCGATCTGGCCTGGCCGGACGTCCAGGAGGCGCTGGCCGCGCATCCTCGGATCGGCGAGCCGCCCCGCGACGGCGGCCGGGCGGCGCGGGAGACGTCCTGGTCCCGGCAGGAGCAGTCCGGCGTGGACGCGGCCGGCCGGGCGGTGCTCGACGGGCTGGCCGAGGGCAACCGCGCCTACGAGGAGCGGTTCGGCCACGTCTACCTCGTCTGCGCCACCGGCATGACGGCCGAGGAGATGCTGAGCCGACTGCGGGAACGGCTGCGCAACGACGACGCGGCCGAGCGCGACGTCGTCCGGGCCGAGCTGGCCCGGATCACCCGCCTGCGCGTGGCGAAACTGCTGGGAGACACTCCATGAGAGACGCGGGGACAGGTGCCGTGACGGCGCGGAGACCGCGGGCGGGCGGGGCCGGCCGTACGAGGCGGGGGGATCTCGGTTGAGCCTGTCCACGCATGTCCTGGACGCCGCGCTGGGCAGGCCCGCGGCCGGCGTCGCCGTACGGCTGGAGCGGGCGGGCACGGTGCTCGCCGAGGGCGTCACCGACGCCGACGGCCGGATCGGGGGCTGGGCGCCCGGGGAGGGCGCGCACCGGCTGGTCTTCGACACCGGCGGCTACTTCGCCGCCCGGGCGGTGGACGCCTTCTACCCGGAGGTCTCGATCGACTTCACCGTCGGGGACCCGGACGAGCACTACCACGTGCCCCTGCTGCTGAGCCCGTTCGCCTATTCGACGTACCGAGGGAGCTAGGCATGGCCGTCATTCTCGGCCCCAACCGCTACGGCAAGGCGGAGACCCGGGTGGTCCGCGTCGTCAGGGACGGCGGCGTCCACCACATCAAGGACATCAACGTCAGCTCCGCGCTCTCGGGCGACATGGACGAGGCCCACCTGAGCGGTGACAACACCGCGATCCTGCCGACGGACACCCAGAAGAACACGGTCTACGCCTTCGCCCGGAAGTACGGCGTCGACCAGATCGAGGACYTCGCGCTCCTGCTGGCCCGCCACTACGTCGGCTCCCAGCCGGCCGTCCACCACGCCCGGGTGGAGATCGAGGAGTACTTCTGGGACCGCGTCCCCGTCCAGGGGCCGTCCGGCGAGCGGCACTCCTTCGTACGCTCGGGCAGGGAGGTGCGCACCTGCGTCGTCCACCACGACCGGGACGGGACCACCACCGTGCTGTCCGGCCTGAAGGACCTGGTGGTGCTCAACTCGACCGGCTCGGAGTTCCACGGCTTCGCCGTGGACGAGTACACCACCCTCCAGCCCGTCACCGACCGCATCCTGGCCACCGAGGTGTCGGCCGGGTGGCGGCATGTCTCCGACGGCCCCCCGTTCGGCAAGTCCTACAGTGAGGTACGGCGATGTCTTCTGGAGGCGTTCGCCGAGACCCACAGCCTGTCGTTGCAGCAGACGCTCTACGCGATGGGCAGGCGGGTGCTGGAGACCCGCGGCGAGATCTGCGAGGTGCGCCTGGCGATGCCGAACAAGCACCACTTCCCGGTGGACCTGACGCCGTTCGGGCTGGACAACCCGGACGAGGTCTTCTACGCCGCCGACCGTCCCTACGGGCTCATCGAGGGCGCCGTGCTCGACGACGACGCCCCCGCCGCCCGGTTCGCGTGGGAGTGACCGTGGAATTCCTGCGACCCGCCACCTGGGCGGAGGCACTGGAGGCCAGGGCCGCCCTGCCCGGCGCGGCGCCCATCCAGGGCGGCACCGACATAATGGTGGAGATCAACTTTGACGTCCACCGGCCCGACGCGCTGCTCGACCTGAACCGGGTCGCCGAGCTCACCCGGTGGACCACCGAGGAGGACGGCCGGCTCCGGGTCGGCGCGGGCGTGCCGTACGCGCGGCTGATCGCCGAACTCGGCGACCGGCTGCCGGGCCTGGCGCAGGCGGCGCGCACGGTCGGCTCCCCGCAGATCCGCAACCGCGGCACCGTGGGCGGCAACCTCGGCGCGGCCTCTCCCGCCGGTGACAGCCATCCGCCGCTGCTGGCCGGGGACGCGGTCGTCGAGGTCGAGTCCGCCGCCCGGGGCGTGCGGATGATTCCCGCCGCCGAGTTCTACCTCGGGGTCAAGCGGAGCGCCCTGCGACCGGACGAGCTGATCCGGGCGTTCTGGATGAGCCCCGCGAGCGGCCCGCAGTACTTCTCCAAGGTCGGCACCCGCAACGCCATGGTGATCGCGGTCTGCTCGTTCGCGATCGCGCTCCACCCCGGCGAGCGGCGGGTGGGCACCGGCATCGGCTCGGCCGCCCCGACCCCCCGCCGGGCCGTCGCGGCCGAGGAGTTCCTCGCCGCCGAACTCGACTGGGACGCCCGGCTGGATCCCGAGGTGCTCAGGCGCTTCGGCGAGCTGGCGGCGGAGGCGGCCTCGCCGATCGACGACGTCCGCGGCACCGCCGGCTACCGCAGGCACGCCATCGGCGTGATGGCGCGCCGCACCCTGACCTGGGCATGGAACGAGTTCCGGTCCGGGCACCCCGGAAGGAGGACGGGCTGATGCGCGTCAGCTTCACCGTCAACGGCCGTGCGGAGACGGCCGACGACGTCTGGGAGGGCGAGAGCCTGCTGTACGTCCTGCGCGAGCGGATGGGCCTGCCCGGTTCCAAGAACGCCTGCGAGCAGGGCGAATGCGGCTCGTGCACGGTCTACCTCGACGGCGTCCCCGTCTGCGCCTGCCTGGTGGCGGCCGGTCAGGCCGAGGGGCGGGAGGTCCGCACGGTCGAGGGGCTCGCCGAGGGCGGCCGGCTCGACCCGGTCCAGGAGGCCTTCGTCGAGTGCGGCGCCGTCCAGTGCGGCTTCTGCACCCCCGGTCTCGTCGTCCAGGCCCACGACCTGATCGAGCGGGTCCCGCGGCCCTCCGACGCCGAGATCCGCGAGGCCCTGGCGGGCAACCTGTGCCGGTGCACCGGCTACGAGAAGATCCTCGACGCCGTACGGCTCGCCGCGGCCCGGAAGGCGGCGGCCCCGTGAGCGGGCGGGCCGTGCGACGTGGTGGCGGGAGCGGGCGGGTTGTGCGACGT
>NZ_NGFP01000162.1 GCF_002149035.1 Streptosporangium minutum | reverse complement strand
CCGGTGAACCCCCCGGCCCCGGATGCCCGGACCGCGGACGCCCGGACCGCGGACGCCCCGCCCTCGCGGGACGGGTCCCTCCCGGTGCACGGCCTGCTCCCCGGTCTGGCCGGCGGCACCCTGACCGCCGCCGTCGCCCTGCCCGGCGGGGCGCGTGCGGCCGCGGCGGGCCCGGCCGCGACCGCGCTCGGCTCCCCCGGCGCCGACCTCTTCGTCCTGCCGCTCCCCGACGGCCGGTGGGCCGCCCTCGACCGCGCCGACTGCGCGGCCGAGGGCCTCGACGGCATCGACCTGTCACGCCGCCTGGCGGCCGTGATGGCGCACGCCGTACCGGACGACCGCGTGCTGGGCGGGGTGACCTCCGGCCTCGTGGCGGACCTGGCGGCCGTCCTGCTCGGCGCCGAGGCCTGCGGGGTGGCGGCCTGGGCGGTGGCCGCCGCCGCCGGCCACGCCAGGGTCCGCGAGCAGTTCGGACGGCCGATCGGCCAGTTCCAGGGTGTCAAGCACAAGTGCGCCGCCATGCTCGTCGCCCTCGAACACGCCCGCGCCGCGGTCTGGGACGCCGCCCGCGCGCTCGACGGCGACGGACCCGCGGACGAGGCGGCGCTGGCGGCCGGCACGGCCGGGGTGCTCGCCGCGGACGCCGCCGTACGGTGCGCGGCGGACGCGATCCAGGTCCTGGGCGGCATCGGCTACACCTACGAGCACGACGCCCACCTCTACTACCGCAGGGCGCTGTCCCTGCGGGCGCTGAGCGGCGACCCCGGCGAGTGGGCCGAACGGGTGGCCGAGCTGGCCGCCGGCGGGGTCCGGCGGCGGATGGAGCCCGACCTGCCAGCGGAGGCCGGGGCCCTGCGGGAGGACATCAGGGCCTCGGTGGCGTCGCTGGCCGGGGCGGAACCGCTGGACAGGCTCGCCCGGCTCGCCGGCGAGGGCTGGATCATGCCGCATCTGCCCAGGCCCTGGGGCCGCGCAGCCTCACCGCTGGAGCAGGTCGTCATCCACCAGGAGTTCCGGGCCCTCAAGCGCCCCAACCTCGGCATCGCCGCCTGGGCCGTTCCCTCGATCGTCCGCTACGGCACCCCGCGGCAGCAGGAGCGCTTCCTGCCCCGGACCCTCACCGGCGAGATCATGTGGTGCCAGCTCTTCAGCGAGCCCGGCGCCGGGTCCGACCTCGCCTCCCTGACCACCAAGGCCGTCCGGGTCGAGGGCGGCTGGTCGCTGAGCGGCCAGAAGATCTGGAACTCCCTCGCCCAGTGGGCCCAGTGGGCCATCTGCCTGGCCAGGACCGACTCCGACGCCCCCAAGCACGAGGGCATCACCTACTTCCTGGTCGAGATGTCCTCCCCCGGCGTGACCGTCCGCCCGCTGAAGGAGATCAACGGCGAGGAGATCTTCAACGAGGTCTTCCTCGACGACGTCTTCGTCCCCGACGACCTGGTCGTCGGCCAGGTCGGCCAGGGCTGGCGGGTCGCCCGCGACACCCTCTCCCACGAGCGCGTCGCCCTCGGCGACTCATGGGGCCCCGGTTCCCGGCACACCGACATGGTCAGGCTGATCGGCGAGCTCGGCGGCCCCGGCGCCCTGCGCCCGGCCGCCCGGGAGGAGTCCGGGCGCCTGTGGGCCTCCGGTCAGGCCCTGTCCGCCCTCGGCCTGCGCGTCACCCTCTCCCAGCTCTCCGGAGGAGAGTCCGGGACCGCCTCAAGCGTCCGCAAACTCCTCGGCATGCGCCACTCCCAGGCCGTCTCGGAGTTCTGCTGGTCGCTCGCCCCCGCCTCGCCGTACTGGAACCGGATGATCCTCACCACCCGCGCCTTCACCATCGGCGGCGGCACCACCGAGATCCAGCTCAACATCATCGCCGAACGCGCCCTGGGCCTGCCCCGCGATCCCTGACCCCGTACGCCCGCCGCCCGCGGCGGCGAGACCGGCCGGGAGGGGCGGCCGGTCGTCGGCCCCGGCGTCGGGCGAGACGGCCGCCGCCGAGGCCGGTCACTCACCGGGAATCGTCGCGCGCCTTGCTGGGCTGCACCCGCTTCGGCTCGCCGGGCATCTTCGGGTAGTTGGGCGGATAGGGCATGTCACCCCGGTCGTCGCGCTCGAACCACTCCAGAAGGGGCTCGATCGAGAAGGCCCGGTCGTCGATCGCGGCGTGCACGTCACCCAGCTTGGCGAACCGGGTCGGGACCGTCCGGATGTCGAAGTCGCGCGGGTCGGCGTCCGCCAGCTCCTCCCACGTGAGCGGGGTCGAGACCGGGGCGTGCGGCTTGGCCCGGACCGAGTAGGCGGCGGCCACGGTCCGGTCGCGGGCGTTCTGGTTGTAGTCGATGAAGACCCGTTCTCCCCGCTCCTCCTTCCACCACGCGGTGGTGGCCAGGTCGGGCACCCGGCTCTCCACCTCCCGGGCGAAGGCGATGGCGGCGTGACGGACCTGGGTGAAGTCCCAGCGCGGCTCGATCCGCAGGCTGACGTGGACGCCCCGGCTGCCGGAGGTCTTGGGGAAGCCGGTCATGCCGAGCTCCCCGAGGATCTCGTTGACCGCGAAGGCCACCCGGCGCGCCTCCTCGAAGCCCGTGCCGGGCTGCGGGTCGATGTCGATGCGCAGCTCGTCGGGACGGTCCACGTCGGAGGAGCGGACCGGCCACGGGTGGAAGTCGATGGTCCCCAGGTTCGCGCAGTAGGCGATGGCGGCGACCTCGGTCACCCGGAGCGCGTCGGCGGTGCGCCCGCTGGGGAAGCGGACCGTGACCGTCTGGAGCCACTCGGGGTGTTTGGCGGGCATGCGCTTCTGGTAGATGCCCTCGGTCTCGACCCCGTCGGGATGGCGCTTGAGATAGGTGGGGCGGTCGTACAGCGCGCGCAGCGCCCCCTCCCCCACGCTCACGTAGTACTCGACCAGGTCGCGCTTCGTCGCCCCGATCTCTGGAAAGTAGACCTTGTCGGGGTTGGTGACCTTGACGACTCTGTCCCCGACCGTGAGTTCGATGTACGGCGATGCCATGAACCGAACGCTACTCTCCGAAAGGCGGGTCCGCCCCGGAGTCGCCACGGCGGCGGGACCGGGCTCTCGACGGGACGGACCATGCGACCACCCGTCTCGCTCTCCGGTTCCGGGCGCTGGCGCGCCACCCGGCCGGCGGCATCCGGCCACCCAGTTGATCGTTGGGCGGCCCGACAGATGATCTCACCCTTAATCAGGAAGGCGAAAAACCCCCCTGGTGATAAAGACGCCAAATCGGACATTATTGGATGCTTCGCCCTTAGTGATTTTTTCGGACATCCGGCAGGCTCCGCCCCCCGGTGCCCGCCTCCACCGGGGACGCGCCGCGACCGCATAGGCTGATGTGATGGACAAGGTGGTCAAGAGCGACGCCGAGTGGCGCGTCCAGCTCTCTCCCGAGGAGTTTCACGTTCTCCGCCAGGCGGGCACCGAGCGCCCCTTCACCGGAGAATACGTCGACACCAAGACCGAAGGCGTCTACAGCTGCCGGGCCTGCGGGGCCGAGCTGTTCCGGTCCGACACCAAGTTCGAGAGCCACTGCGGCTGGCCGAGCTTCTACGAGCCGTCGGAATCGGAGGCGGTGACCCTGATCGAGGACCGCTCGCTCGGCATGACCCGCGTCGAGGTCCGCTGCGCGGCCTGCGACTCCCATCTCGGCCACGTCTTCCACGGCGAGGGCTACGCGACCCCCACCGACGACCGCTACTGCATCAACTCCGTCTCGCTCAGGCTGGAGCCCACCGACTGACCACCGGCTCCGCCGGGCCCGCGGGGCGGGGCCGGCGGAACGGTCACACCTTCCGCGCCCACCGGCCCGGACACGCCACATTTGGCATCCCCGGCGGTGCGGGCGGGCAGAGGCGGGGTAGAGCGAAATCACGCAGAGTATACGGACACCTCCGTAACGTGATCTTCCTCGAGGAGCCGCCGTGCACATCCGGCACAAGTGGGAGGTCATAGAGATCATCGGCCGGGTGGTCACCCAGCGCTGCAAGGTCTGCGGCAAGACCCGGGTCCGGGTGACCTGATCGGGCGGAACGCCCCGCCGCCCCCGCTATCCGCCGGGCTCGGGATGGGTGACGCGGCAGTCGGAGTCGTCGGGCCCGAGGATGTTCGCGAGCACGGGATTGCCGTTCTCCCCGAACTTCGCCTGGACGAAGACCACCGGGCTGGACACGCCGAGCTCTCCGACGAGATAGTTCACGCCCGTCTCACACAGCTTCAGCGCCTGCTTCGAGTTGTCCGCCGACTCGGGAAGATCCGTATATATCCGTAGATAGCCACCGACTATGCGGATGTCCTTGACGCGCTTGGTCGCCTTGTGGCTCTCGAAGTAGGCGAACGCCTTCTTGTCGCTGTGCTTGGACAGCCCGGCGGCCTTGGTCTCGTCCGCCGCCTGCTTGCCCGCGCCGGGCCGGGCGGCCATCACCGGGCCTCCACCGGCGGCGGCCTCCAGCGGCGCCGCCGGGGCCATCCCCGCCGCCTGCGACTGCGCCTGGGACTGCGGGGCGGGCCGCAGCAGGGACCCTCCCAGCGCCAGCCCCGCGACCGCCAGCGCGGTCACCCCCACCGAGACCTCCAGGATCCGCGACCGGATCTTCCTCTTGCGGCGCGCGTCCGCGCGCCCGGTGGACCGTGCCAGGTCTTCGCCTCTTCTCACCCTTGGCCTCACATAGACAGGTGATTTTCCCTGAGTATGACAAACCACGGGATGATATCGGACGTTTCGCGGAATTCATCTGGACGTCGCCGCCCCCGAGGTCCCACGTGTCCCGGGGACCCCGGGCGTACCCGGGACGACGGCGCGCCAACCGGCTCCGGGGCACCCCGTCCGCGACGGCGGGCCGGGACCGTGCGGCCTCCGCGCCCGGGCTACGGCAGGGCGGCGATCAACTCGCTGACCGGCTTGCGGATCCCCGTGAAGAAGGGGGTCTCCTCCCGGGTGTGCCGCCGGGCCTCGGCGGCGCGCAGGGTGCGCATCAGGTCGACGATGCGGTGCAGGTCGTCGGCCTCGAAGGCCAGCATCCACTCGTAGTCGTTCAGGGAGAAGCAGGCGACGGTGTTGGCCCGGACGTCCGGGTAGTCGCGGGCCATCTTGCCGTGCTCGGCGAGCATCCGGCGGCGGTCGGCGTCGTCCAGGAGGTACCACTCCAGGGAGCGGACGAACGGGTAGACGCTGACGTAACGGCGCGCCTCCTCATCGGCCAGGAAGGCCGGGATGTGCGACTTGTTGAACTCGGCCGGGCGGTGCAGCGCCATCGCCGACCAGACCGGCTCGGTCAGCAGCCCGAGGTCGGTGCGGCGGAACCGGGCGTAGGTGTCCTGAAGGTCCTCGGCGGTCGGCGCGTGCCACCAGAACATGAAGTCGGCGTCGGCCCGGAAGCCGGCCACGTCGTAGAGGCCGCGGGTGACCACGTCCTTCTCCGCCATCTGTGCCAGCAGGTCCTCGACCTCGTCGGCCATGCCCTCACGGTTGTCCGGGCAGCGCTCGGTCAGCCTGAAGACCGACCACATCGTGTAGCGGATCACCTGGTTCAAGTCGCGCGCCTTGGGCCGCGGGTTCCCGTCCGTCGTCCTCACCTCTTCGTCAGTTCCGTCGACGCCGTCAGCTCGTCAGCGAGTCGGCTCTCTTCTGCCATTCTCCCGTGGGGTCCAGGTGGTCCAGAATCCGGGCCGCCGCGGTGCGGGCGGTGGAGATGCAGGCCGGGATGCCGACGCCGTCGTAGGCCGCGCCGCACAGGGCCAGGCCCGGCTGGCCCGCGACGGCGGCGCGGATGCGGGCGACCCGGTCGAGGTGACCCACGTCGTACTGCGGCAGGGAGCCGCCCCAGCGGGTCACCCGGGAGTCGCGCGGCAGCCCGCGCACCCCCATGACCTCGACCATCTCGGCCATCGCCAGCGCGATCAGCTCGGCGTCGTCGCGCTGGAGCACCGCCTCCTCCCCGAGGCGGCCGATCGAGCACCGCAGCAGGATCAGGTTGGGGTCGGCCTCGGCCAGGTGCGGCCACTTGACCGAGCTGAACGTGGCGGCCTTGATCGGCCGCCCGTCGACGGGCGGCACCAGGTAGCCGCTGCCGGTCAGCGGCTGGGGGAACGCCTCTCGCGGGTAGGCGAGGGTGACGATGGCCATGCTGGCGTAGTCGATCCTGGCCAGCTCAGCGGCGGCCAGAGGCGCCTCACCGGCGAGCAGGCGGCTCGCCGACGGTCCCGGGGTGGCGACGATCACCGCGTCGGCCTCGATGACCTCGGGCTCGGGCACCGGCCCGGCCACCAGCTGCCAGCCGCTCCCGGACCGGCGCATCTCCCGGACCATGACGCCGGTCCTGATCTCCGCGCCGGAGGCCTCGGCCACGGCCTCCGGCAGGCTGCCCATCCCCCGCCGCAGGGTGGTGAAGACGGGCCCGGCGTCCTTGGGCGCCTCGGCGACGATCTCCCGGGTAGCGGCGAGCAGCGACCGCTCGGAACGGGCCGCGATGGCGATCCTCGGCATCGTCGCGTCCAGCGAGAGCCTGTCGGCCTGGCCGGCGTAGACGCCGCCGAGCAGCGGCTCGATCAGGCGCTCGACCACCTCGCTGCCCATCCGGGCGCGGATGTAGGCGGCCACCGACACGTCGGTGCCGACGAGCGTGGCGGGCAGGATCTGGTCCAGGGGCACGCGGGCGAGGCCGCCGGGGCTGAGAATGCCGGATCTGGCCAGCGAGGTCAGGTCGGACGGGACACCCATGACGTGCCCCTTGGGCATGGGCCGCAGCGTCCCCCGGGACAGGATGGCCGCCTGGGTGGCGCCGGGATGCCGTAACTCCTCGCCCAGGCCGACCATCCGGGCCAGGTCCTTGCCCTCGGGCCGCCGCGCGAGCATCGCCTCGGCCCCGGCGTCCGCCGAGACCCCCGCGACCTCGGTGGCCAGAAGCTTGCCGCCGACTCGCCGGGCGCCGTCTAGCACGGTCACCCGGACACCTTCGCCGCCCTGTCGCAGGTACCACGCGGCGGCCAGCCCCGCGATCCCGCCGCCGACGATCACCACATGGCACCGGTTGCCTTCCATGACTCCTGACCGTACCGTCCCCCATGGGCGCCCGTGCGACCCGCCACCCCGTGTCCCGCGGGCACGGGGAACGTGACGTCATCGTGACTCCCCCTGCCAAACCCCAGCGGCGGACAGCCCGTCAATAAGGACATGAGCAGATTCCGGTACGGCCGGCGCCTCGCGGTCCCGCTGGCGGGTTTGGCGTTGTTGGTGTCCGCCTGCGGAGGCACGGGCGGATTCACGACCTCCGACTCCGCCCCCGCTCCGGCGGCCGGCAGGCAGACGAGGGGTCCGGACGGGGAGTCCGGCGCGGGCGAGAGCGCCCCGCGGCCCGCGGAGCCGCGGGCGCGGACCGAACAGGTGAAGGTGGTCCCGCAGGACCGGGCGATCATCTACACGGCGGAGATGACGGTCCGGGCGAAGGACGTCACCGGGGCGGCCGACCGGGCCCGGCAGATCGTCACCACCGCCGGTGGCCACCTGGCCATGGAGAAGTCGGACGCCTACTCCGGCGGCGAGGGCTCCGCGATGCTGGTCTTCAAGATCCCGCCCGGGGGCTACCCCGGCGTGCTGGAGCGCCTGGGCAAGGAGCTCGGCACGCGCGAGTCGCTCCAGCAGAACACCGAGGACGTCACCGAGCAGGTGGCTGACGTGGAGAGCCGGCTGAGGTCGGCGAAGTCGGCGCTCGACTCGCTGCGCGCGCTGCTGAAGAAGGCCGACACGATCGGCGAGGTGCTGGACGTCGAGCGGGAGATCTCCGGCCGCGAGTCCGATCTGGAGGCGCTCCAGGCCAGGCAGAAGTCGCTCGCCTCGCAGACGAGCCTGGCGACGCTGACGCTGAACCTGGTGGGCCCGGCGACGGTGATCCCCGAGGAGGAGGACGAGCCGTCCGGTTTCCTCGGCGGCCTGCGGTCGGGCTGGAATGGCTTCGTCACGGCCCTCAAGATCGGGCTGACGGTCCTGGGCGTCCTGCTCCCCTGGCTGATCGTGATCGTCCCGCTCTGGCTGCTGGTGGCCTTCATGCTCCGCCGTAGCAGGAGGAACGGCTCCCGGAAGGCGCCGTCGCGTCCGCTCGCGGCCGCTCCCGGCGGACCGGCGGGGAGCCCCGGCGGCCAGGGATCCCAGTGGGTCTTCGACGGCCCCGAGCGGGATCAGGCTCCCGACGGCCCCGGCCAGGCACAGCTTTCCGAGCAGGGACGGGCTCCGGACGGCCCCGGGCGGGCACAGCCTTCCGAGCGGGCACAGGTGCCCGACGGACCCGGCCACGCACAGCCTTCCGGGCGGGCACAGGTGCCCGACGGACCCGGCCACGCACAGCCTTCCGGGCGGGCACAGGTGCCCGACGGACCCGGCCGCGCACAGCCTTCCGGGCGGGCACAGGTTCCTGACGGGCCCGGCCGGCCACAGCCTTCCGAGCGGGATCGGACGCCGGACGGACCCGGCCGGGCACAGCCTTCCGAGCAGGGACGGGCTCCCGGCGGACCCGGGCGGGGGACGGGCCCGGATCCGTCCGAGGGGCCGTAGGCCCGCCGCGTTCCCGGCGCGGGACGTCAGCGGGCCGAGGTCCTGTGCACGAAGTCCGTGAGGCGGGCGAGCTGGTCGGGGTCGGCGCCGGGCGGCACGCCGTGGCCGAGGTTGAAGATGTGGCCCTCGGCCTTGGCCCCGCGGGCGAGGATGTCACCCGCGCGGCGCTCGACGACCTCCCAGGGGGCGAACAGCGTCGCCGGGTCCAGGTTGCCCTGCAGCGCCTTGCCCGGCCCGACCCGCCGGGCGGCCTCGTCGAGCGGGACCCGCCAGTCGACGCCGACCACGTCGGCCCCGGCCTCGCCGAGCAGGGCGAGCAGCTCTCCGGTGCCGACGCCGAAGTGGATGCGGGGGACGTCCAGGTCGGCCAGGCCGGCGAAGATGCGGCTGGTGTGGGGGAGGACGAACTCGCGGTAGTCCTCGGGGGCGACGGCGCCGACCCAGGAGTCGAAGAGCTGGACGGCCGAGGCTCCGGCGGCGATCTGGATGCGCAGGAATTCGAGGGTGATCGCGGTCAGCCGCTCCATCATGGCGTGCCACAGACGCGGCTCGCCGTACATCATGGCCTTGGTGTGGTCGTGGTTCTTGGAGGGGCCGCCCTCGATGAGATACGAGGCCAGGGTGAACGGCGCGCCCGCGAAGCCGATGAGCGGGGTCGGGCCCAGCTCGCCGGTCAGCGCGCGCACGGCCTCGGTGACGTAGGGGACGTCGCCGGGCTCGATCGGGCGCAGCGCCTCGATCGCGGCGGCATCCCTGATCGGCTCGGCCACCACCGGGCCGACGCCGGGCTTGATGTCCAGGTCGATCCCGATCGCCTTGAGCGGCACCACGATGTCGCTGAAGAAGATGGCCGCGTCCACGCCGTAGCGGCGGACCGGCTGCATCGTGATCTCCACGATGAGCTCGGGGGTGGCGCACGCGGTGAGCATCGGCACCTCTCCGCGCACGGCCCGGTATTCGGGCAGCGAGCGACCGGCCTGGCGCATGAACCACACGGGTGTGTGAGAGACGGGCAGGCGGCGGCAGGCGCGCAGGAACGGAGAGTCGGCAAGCTCGGGAGTCACCCTCCCAGGGTGCCATGCCAGGGGGGCGGTCCGCTCACCAAGGCCATTAGCTGGGGTTCTCGGTACGAAATCACCGGTTATTCAATGAGATCACTACCAACAACGCCCAGACAGTTTCAAGTCATGACGACGATCGGGTTCTGCCGGTTTCGAGTGCTTCGTCCGCCGGAAACCGATGTAGGTAGGCATCCGATGCCGTGGGACGGCGCGGAGCGATCATGTTTCCGGGTACAGTTCCTCCCATTGATGAACCTGGCGCAGCCCCTGACTGGTCCAAATGTTCGTCAAGTCACCGCGCGGCATCGATTCCGGCACCACTTTCGGGACACGCCGAGCACGTTGCGCGGAATTGTCGGCGCGACGTGCCAACGTCGGACCACGACCCGACGAAAGGCCCGTGCGATGTCCACGATGTGGAGTTCACCCGAACGCCGCGGTGAGCACTGTGCTTCCTGTGCCACCGAACGGGTTTTCGAGCAGCCCCCCTGTTCCGACGGCCACGGGCCGGGCCGGTGCCCCGAGTGGGCCTGCGCCGAGTGCGGTCACGCGCTGTTCCTCGGCGTCCCCGACGGCGAGGGCGCGCCCGTCCTCCGCCGGTCGATGGCAGTGGCTTGATTGGCTCCAATGGCTCCTACACACACCCCAGTGGTCCCAATGCGCTCAGTTCCGACCTACTCTTCCGATATGACCCTCGGTGACGCACCGCCCGCTCCCGCCGCCTTCCGGCGGGCGGCGGCCACTCTGCGCCCTGCCGAGGTCAGACCGGAGATCGAGCTGGAGGACATCCCGGCGCCCCAGCGCCTGGCCCCCTACTCGGCGGCCATCGGCGCGTCGGTCTATCGCGACGACGACGAGCTGGCGGTCGGCCGCCTCATCATGCTCTTCGACCCGGACGGCCAGCGCGGCTGGGACGGGCCGTTCCGCCTGGTCGCCTACGTCCGGGCGGACATGGAGCCGGAGATCACCGAGGATCCGCTGCTCGGTCCCGTCGCGTGGAGCTGGCTCACCGAGTCGCTCGACGCGCACGGCGCCGGTTACGCCGCCGCGGGGGGGACCGTCACCCGGGCGGTCTCCGAGGGCTTCGGCAACAAGGCCGAGGACCCGGTGACCACGGAGCTGGAGCTGCGCGCCTCCTGGTCTCCGCTGGAGGAGGATCTTTCCGGCCATGTCGCCGCCTGGTGCGATCTGATGTGCCTTGCGGCGGGTATACCACCCCTGCCACCCGACGTGGCGACCCTGCCGCCACGCCGTCGCGAAGATCCGGAGCCCTTCCGAACGTGACCGACGAGACAACCATCGTTCCGCTGCTGGAGCCGCGAGAGGGAATCCCACCCGTCATCGAGGATCCCGCGGACCTCGCGCGTGTCGTGCGCGCCTTCGCCGAGGGCACCGGCCCGGTCGCCGTGGACGCCGAGCGGGCCTCCGGCTACCGCTACAGCGGCCGCGCCTACCTGGTGCAGCTGCGCCGCGCGGGTGCGGGAAGCGCGCTGATCGACCCGACCTACTGCCCGGACCTGTCGGAGCTCGACACGGCGCTGGCCGACGCGGAGGTCGTGCTCCACGCGGCCTCCCAGGACCTTCCGTGCCTGGCGGAGCTGGGCTTCCGTCCCCGGGAGCTGTTCGACACCGAGCTGGCCGGGAGGCTGCTCGGCTACGAGCGGGTCGGGCTCGGCCTGATGGTGGAGAACGTCCTCGGGCTGAAGCTGGAGAAGGGCCACTCGGCCGCCGACTGGTCCACCCGCCCGCTGCCGGAAGACTGGCTGCGCTACGCGGCGCTCGACGTCGAGGTCCTGGTCGAGCTGCGGGACGTCCTCTACGAGGAGCTGAGGACCAGCGGGAAGCTGGCCTGGGCGCAGGAGGAGTTCGCCTCGGTGCTGGCGTACAAATCACCCGCGCCGCGCTCGGATCCGTGGCGGCGCACCTCCGGGATCCACAAGGTCCGCTCGCTGCGCGGGCTGGCCGTGGTCCGGGAGCTGTGGACGCTCCGCGACGAGTTCGCCCGCGAGTCGGACCTCGCCCCCGGCCGGGTCCTGCCCGACTCGGCGATCATCACCGCCGCCCTGGAGCTGCCCCGCACCACCAAGGCGCTCACCGAGATCCCCCCGTTCACCGGCCGCAGCGCCCGCCGGCACCTGCGCGACTGGCTGGCCGCGATCGGCAGGGGCCGCGCGCTGCCGGACTCGGAGCTGCCGCAGCCCAGCACCCCGGGTGACGGGCCGCCGCCCGCCAACCGGTGGATGGACCGCGACCCGGTCGCCGCCCGGCGGCTGGCCGCCGCCAGGGCCGTGGTGGCCGCGCTCGCCGACGAGCACCACATGCCGACGGAGAACCTGGTCCAGCCCGACGCCGTGCGCCGCCTGACCTGGGAGCCGCCCTCGGTGATCGACGAGGAGACCGTCTCGGCCCGGCTGCGCGAGCTGGGCGCCCGGGAGTGGCAGATCGGCCTGACCGCCCATCCGATGGCCAAGGCGCTGATCCGGCTGGAGACCAAAGGCGAGATTTAATACATCTGCCCGAAAAGTCGCTTTAGCCATGATCTGTCCATTAAGTTCTCACGGCTGACATCCCGGGCGAGCCGTGGTCCATCCGTCTCCACTCTGAGACGGCGATCCGGATCGCCCTCGAATGGGCGGCGCCCGCGTGCCGCCACGCCTTTCCGTGCCGCACTTCCAGCAACAATCCCCCCATTTTCACATCTTTCATGCTTTATGTACGGCATGCAGGCTTATATCCATTTCCAGCGGGCGATCATCTGACCCTGAATGACTTTCCCGGCCTCTGTCCGCACCCGGACGCGGCACTCCGGCGCCCTCACGGCCTCCTGCCGGCCTGTCCCGCTCCGGCAGAGTGATCACGCCTCATGATCGGCCGTCTCGCCGGCGTCGTCACCTGACGCCTCCCGGCCGGGCCGCTCGGACCTCTCCTGGAAAGCGCTTGCCGAGGGCGCGACGGCTGCCGTACGGTTATATGGAAAGCGCTTTCCACAGGAGGCTCGAGAAGATGTCACCGCGAAGCATCGGCGTCGTGATGAACGGCGTCACCGGCCGTATGGGTTACCGCCAGCACCTGGTCCGATCGGTCCTGGCGATCAACGAGCAGGGCGGTGTGACGCTGTCCGACGGCAGCCGGGTCACGCTCAAGCCGGTATTGGTGGGCCGGAGCCCGGAGAAACTCGCCAGGCTCGCCGCCGCGCACGGCATCGCCGACTGGACCACCGACCTGGACGCAGCCTTGGCCGACGACGGCAACCTCGTCTACTTCGACGCCCAGGTCACCCAGGCCCGGGTGAAGTCCGTGCTGAAGGCGATCGACGCGGGCAAGCACATCTACGCCGAGAAGCCGACCGCGGAGACCTTCGAGGAGGCGCTGGCGCTGGCCGAGGCCGCGACCGCCAGAGGCGTGAAGAACGGCGTCGTGCAGGACAAGCTCTTCCTGCCGGGGCTGCTCAAGCTCAAGCGCCTGATCGACGGCGGCTTCTTCGGCCGGATCCTGTCGGTGCGCGGCGAGTTCGGCTACTGGGTCTTCGAGGGGGACTGGCAGACCGCGCAGCGCCCGTCGTGGAACTACCGCGCCGAGGACGGCGGCGGCATCGTGCTGGACATGTTCCCGCACTGGGCCTACGTGCTGGAGAACCTGTTCGGCCGGGTCCGGTCGGTCTACGCCCAGGCCGTCACCCACATCCCCGAGCGGGTGGACGAGGAGGGCAGGACCTACCCGGCCACCGCCGACGACGCCGCCTACGGCGTGTTCGAGCTCGAGAACGGCATCGTGGCCCAGATCAACTCCTCCTGGAGCGTCAGGGTGAACCGGGACGAGCTGGTGGAGTTCCAGGTGGACGGCACGCACGGCAGCGCGGTCGCGGGCCTGCGCGACTGCCGCGTCCAGCACCGCGCCACCACCCCCAAGCCGGTCTGGAACCCCGATCTCCCCGTCACCGCGCGCTTCCGCGACGGCTGGCAGGAGGTGCCCGACAACGCCGACTTCGACAACGGCTTCAAGATCCAGTGGGAGATGTTCGTCCGCCACGTGATCGAGGACGCGCCGTTCCCGCACGACTTCGCCTCCGGCGCGCGCGGCGTCCGCCTCGCCGAGCTGGGCCTGCGTTCCTCCGCCGAGGGCCGCCGCCTGCCGGTGGAGCCCTGATGAGGATCACACTGCCCGGCGGGGAGCACACCCTGCGCGAGCCGGTCACCTGGGCCAGGCCTCCCGGTCCCGCGAAGAGCCGCACCGTCTACGCCGCCGCCCACGTCGTCGCCGACCCGCTCGGCGACAACACCCCCGGCTCCCCCGCCGCCGTCGACTGGGACGCCACGCTGCGCTTCCGCCGCCATCTGTGGTCCCACGGCCTGCGGGTCGCCGACGCCATGGACACCGCGCAGCGCAACATGGGCCTGGACTGGGCGGCCACCCGCGAGCTCATCGGGCGCAGCGCCGCCGAGGCGGCGGCCTTCGGCGACCCGGCCGCGCTGGTGGCCTGCGGCGCGGGCACCGACCACGCGCCGCGGGCCGGGACGCTGGACGAGATCGTGGCCGCCTACACCGAGCAGATCGAGACCGTGCGGAACGCCGGCGCCAGCGTCGTCGTCATGGCCAGCCGCCGGCTCGCCGCGATCGCGCGCGGGCCCGAGGACTACCACACGGTCTACGGCAAGCTGCTCTCCCAGGTCGACCGGCCGGTGATCCTGCACTGGCTCGGCGAGATGTTCGACCCGCATCTCGCGGGCTACTGGGGCTCGGCGGACGTGGCGGAGGCCACCGCGTCGTTCCTGGCGCTGATCTGCGAGCACGCGCCGATGGTGGACGGGGTCAAGGTCTCGCTGCTGGACGCCGAGCACGAGATCGGGCTGCGCGCGGCGCTGCCCGAGGGCGTGAGGCTGTACACCGGCGACGACTTCAACTACCCCTCACTGATCAGGTCGGGCAGCCACGCGCTGCTGGGCATCTTCGACGCGATCGCCCCGGCGGCGGCCGCGGCCCTGCACGCGCTCGACGCGGGCGACCTCGAAGGCTACGACGAGATCATGGACCCGACGGCCGTCCTCTCCCGGAAGATCTTCGAGACGCCGACCTACAACTACAAGACCGGCATCGTCTTCCTGGCCTGGCTCAACGGCCACCAGGACGCCTTCTGCATGGTCAACGGCGCCCAGGCGGCCCGGTCGCTCCCCCACCTGAGCGAGGTGTTCCGCCTGGCCGACCGGGCCGGGTTGCTGGCCGACCCCGAGCTGGCGGTCTCCCGGATGAGGTCCCTACTGGCGGTGCACGGACTGTGAGCGGGCGGACAGGAGACGGGCGGGCCGTGCGCCGTTTCGCGCTGAACCAGTGGACGACCAGGCGGTGGTCGGTGGCCGAGGCCGTCGACGGATGCGTACGGCACGGCGTCGAGGCCATCGGCCTGTGGCGGCAGGACGTCGCCGAGCAGGGGCTGGAGGAGACCGTCGAACTGGTCGGGGACGCCGGGCTGCGGGTGTCGTCCCTGTGCCGGGGCGGCTTCCTGACCTCGGGGGACGCGCTCGACGACAACCGCAGGGCGATCGACGAGGCCGCCGCCCTGAAGGCCGCCTGCCTGGTCATGGTGGTCGGCGGCCTGCCGGGCGTGGTCCCCGGCGAGCCCCTGGGCGCGATCTCGCGGGATCTGGCGGGCGCTCGGGAGCGGGTCGCCGAGGCGCTGGCCGTCCTTGCCCCGTACGCCGGTGAGCGCGGGGTCAGGCTGGCCCTGGAGCCGCTCCACCCGATGTACTGCGCCGACCGGGCGGTGCTGTCCACCCTCGGTCAGGCCCTGGACCTCGCGGAGCCGTACCCGGTGGAGCAGGTCGGCGTCGTCGTCGACACCTTCCACGTCTGGTGGGACCCGCAGGTCTTCCGGCAGATCGCCAGGGCCGGGGAGCGGATCGCGAGCTACCAGGTGTGCGACTTCCTGTCCCCTCTCCCGGCCGACGTGCTGCTCGGCCGGGGCGTGATGGGCGACGGCGTGATCGACTTCGCACCCCTGACCGCGGCCGTGACCGAGGCGGGCTACACCGGGGACATCGAGGTGGAGATCTTCAACGCCGACGTGTGGGCCGCCGATCCCGACGAGGTGCTGCCCAGGATCATGGCCAGGTTCGGCGAGCTCGTCGGAGGCTGACACACGGGGCCGGACGTGCGGCGGGAGGTCCGTTCCGCCGCGGGACGGAGGTGTCCATCCGGTCCCGATGACGGCTTCACGCCGGAGCGGTGGGCGGGTAACCGTACGGTGGGGGTTATGACGACCGCAGAGAGCGAAGCGAGTCCCGCCGTACAGCGGCCGCCGGAGCATGTGACGGCTGTGTTCGAAGCGATAAGGGAGTGGGAGGCCGCCAATCCGGAGTCGGCCCCCACCGGACAGGGAGAGGCCATTCTGTGGGCTCTCGGCAAACGTGACCAGGCGCCGATCAGCGGTCGCCCGTCATCGGGAGCCTTGCCCACTCTGGCCGAAGCACGTGCGGAGATCGATGCCGCCGAACGGGTTCCGCGCGAGGGCCGGGTTGTTCCGGCCGACGGGGTCATCAGTGCCCTGAACTGGTTGATCGGCGCGAAGGACGGAGTGCCGATGCCCGGTCGCCGCTCCTCCACGGGCTGGGGACATCTGGTCGGTGGCCGGGGGGTGATCCTGCGCACCGACGCCGAGATCAACCGGGTCGCCGAGCTGGCCCGGGCGGGCCTGCGGAGCATGCCGGGCGAGCGGGAGAAGGCATGGTGCTCCGGAACGGTCGCCGTGTGTGAATGGCTGCTCGGTCACCGCTCGAAGTCCCCCGTCCGGAACACCCCCCGCCCCATTCACGGGCCGACCGGACTCAACCTCGGAATGGAGGAGAGCGCCGCCGAGGACGTGTCCCGGCAGCTCGGCCGGGGTCGCCAGCATCCTCCCGCCTACGGCGACGGGGTCATCTGGACGATCCGCTGGCTACGCGGGCAGATCACCGTCCCGCCCATGAACGAGCAGGGACAACCGACGCTCAGCAACCGCTGACCGCCTCCTACGACGCGAACGGCCCGGACACCCGTGAGGTGGCCGGGCCGTTCGTCGCGCCGAGGCGGCCTCAGGCGGGCCCGCGCGTGCTCTCCCGCAGGACCACCTCACCGGCCACGGACTCGACCCGGATCCCCTCGGCGGCGTCCAGGGCCAGCTCCAGCGCGCGGGCGCCCATGTCGGCGAGCGGCAGCCGTACCGTGGAGAGGGCCGGGACCAGGTCCCGCAGGGTGACGATGTCGTCGAAGCCCGCCACGGAGATGTCGTGCGGCACCCGGACCCCCCGGTCCCTGAAGGCCGCCAGCGCGCCCACCGCCATCACGTCGTTGACCGCGAACACGCACGTGGCGCCGGAGACCTCGGCCGCCGCCGCGTAGCCACCGTCCCGGTCGAAGGAGCCGTGCACGATCTGCGGGGCGGGCAGGCCGAGCCCGGCGAGCACCCCGGCGAACCCCGCCACCCTGTCGCGGGCCGTGATCAGCCCGGCGGGGCCGGCCAGCACCGCGAAGCGGCGGTGCCCCAGTCCGGTGAGGGCCCGGGCCAGCGCGGCGGCGCCCTCGCGGTTGCCCGGCACCACCGTGTCGGCCCCGAGCAGGTCCTGGCCGACGCAGGCCACCCGGCCGCCGGTCTCCCGGTAGCGGTCGAGCTCCTCCCGGAGCCTGCGGGTCACGTGCGGGTCGGCGATCCGGGATCCGGCGAGCAGCACGGCGCAGACCCGCTGCGCGTTCAGGGCCGAGACGTAGGAGATCTCCCGCTCGGGGTCGCGGCGCGTGGTGCCGACCATGACCACGAGTCCCTGGCTGTCCGCCACCCGCATGGCCCCGTCGGCGAGCGCGGCGAAGTAGGGGTCGGTGAGGTCGTGGACCACCAGCCCGATCACGTTGCTGGCCCCCCGGGCCAGCGTCTGGGCGGCCACGTTGGTCCGGTAGCCGAGCTGGGCGGCGGCCAGCTCCACCTTGGCGCGCAGGGACGCCCCCACCTGCCGGGTGCTTCCGTTGAGCACCCTCGACGCCGTGGCGAGCGAGACGCCCGCCTGCCGTGCGACATCCTCAAGCGTGACCATCGGCAACCTCCAGGAAAGCGTTTTCCAAGTCTGCCAGAGACGTCCTCCCCCCGCATCCCGGACGCACGGACCCCCTGATCGCACGAGGTGTTGTTACCGACCAGTAGCATAGGGGGGAAGCTACCCAGCAACGAGGAGCGAACCCCGTGCCTTCCTCTCGTGACGTCGTATTCGTCGACGGCGTGCGCACGCCGTTCGGCAGGTCGGGCCCCAAGGGGCTGTATGCCGAGACGCGCGCCGACGACCTGGTGATCCGCGTCATCCGCGAGCTGATCCGGCGTAATCCCAACCTGCCGCCGGAGCGCGTCGACGAGGTGGCCATCGCGGCCACCACGCAGATCGGCGACCAGGGCCTGACCATCGGCCGCTCCGCCGCGGTACTGGCCGGGCTGCCCAAGAGCGTGCCCGGCTACTCGATCGACCGCATGTGCGCCGGCGCCATGACCGCCGTGACCTCGGTCGCCGGAGGCATCGCCTTCGGCGCCTACGACGTCGCCATCGCCGGTGGCGTCGAGCACATGGGCCGCCACCCGATGGGTGAGGGCGTGGACCCCAACCCCCGGTTCCTGGCCGAGCAGCTCGTGGACGGCTCCGCCCTGGTCATGGGCATGACCGCGGAGAACCTGCACGACCGCTACCCGGCCATCACCAAGGAGCGCGCGGACGCCTTCGCCCTCGCCTCCCAGGAGAAGGTCGCCAAGGCCTACGCCGACGGCCGGATCCAGCCCGACCTGGTCCCGATGGCCACCCGGTCGGCGGAGAAGGGCTGGGGCCTGGCCACCGCCGACGAGGGGCCCCGCCCCGGAACCACCCTTGAGGGGCTCGCCACGCTGAAGACCCCTTTCCGCCCGCACGGCCGGGTCACCGCGGGCAACGCCTCCGGGATCAACGACGGCGCGACCGGCTGCATCGTGGCCGCCTCCGACGTCGCCGAGGAGCTCGGCCTGGCCCCCAAGATGCGCCTGGTCTCCTATGCCTTCGCGGGCGTGGATCCCGAGGTCATGGGCGTCGGCCCGATCCCGTCCACCGAGCGGGCGCTCCGCCTGGCCGGGCTCTCGATCTCCGACATCGGCCTGTTCGAGATCAACGAGGCCTTCGCCGTACAGGTGCTGGCATTCCTGGAGCACTTCGGCATCGCCGACGACGACGCGCGCGTCAACCCCTACGGCGGCGCGATCGCCTTCGGTCACCCGCTTGCCTCCTCCGGCGTGCGGCTGATGACGCAGCTCGCGCGCGAGTTCGGCGAGCGCCCCGACGTCCGGTACGGCGTGACCACGATGTGCGTCGGCATGGGCATGGGCGGAACGGTCATCTGGGAGAACCTGGGCTGGGAAGGTAAGAAGTGACGGACATCAAGGAACTCTTCGCCGACGAGGTCGTCACCAAGGCGATCGTCCGTGACGTGGAGCTGCCGTACGGCGCGGGCACGATGGCCCTGATCACGCTGGACAACGGCTTCGACCACACCAAGCCGTCCACGTTCGGCCCCGGAGGCCTCACCTCGCTGGACGAGGCCCTGGACTCGGTGGCCGGCCGCGGTGACCTGGCGGCCGTGGGCGTCATCGGCAAGCCGTTCGTCTTCGCGGTGGGCGCCGACCTCAAGGGCGCCGCGACGGTCTCCGAGCGGGACCAGGCGCTGCAGATCGGCAAGCTGGGCCACGAGGTGTTCCGCCGCCTCGGCGAGCTGGAGGTGCCGTCGTTCGCGTTCGTGAACGGCGCGGCGATGGGCGGCGGCCTGGAGGTCGCCCTCCACTGCACCTACCGGACCATCTCCTCCGGCGTGCCCGCGGTGGCCCTGCCCGAGTGCTTCCTGGGCCTGGTGCCCGGCTGGGGCGGCACCCAGCTGCTGTCCCGCCTGATCGGCCCGGCCGCGGCCATCAAGCTGATCATCGAGAACCCGCTCTCGCAGAACCGCATGATCAAGGGCCGCGACGCCTTCGCGGCCGGCGTCGCCGACGCGATGTTCGAGCCCGCCGACTTCCTGGAGGAGTCGCTGCGCTGGGCGGCCCGGGTGCTGCGCGGCGAGGTGACCGTCTCCCGGACCGACCACACCGCCGAGGACTGGTCCAAGACCGTCGCCGACGCCCGTTTCCTGGTCGACATGAAGCTGCACGGCGCCTCCCCCGCCCCCTACCGGGCGCTGGACCTGATCGAGCTGGCCCGCACCGCCTCACGCGACGAGGGCTTCGACGCCGAGGACCAGGCCCTGGCCGACCTCCTGATGGGCGACGAGCTCCGCGCCGGCCTCTACTCCTTCGACCTGGTGCAGCGCCGGGCCAAGAAGCCCGCCGGCGCCCCCGACAAGGCCCTGGCCCGCAAGGTCACCAAGGTCGGCGTCGTCGGCGCGGGCCTGATGGCCTCCCAGATGGCGCTGCTGTTCGCGCGCCGCCTGGAGGTCCCGGTCGTGCTGACCGACCTGGACCAGACCCGGCTGGACAAGGGCGTCGGCTACGTCCACGCCGAGATCGACAAGCTCCTCGGCAAGGGCCGCGTCTCCGGCGACCAGGCCAACCGGCTCAAGGCCCTGGTGACCGGTTCGCTGACCAAGGACGCGTTCGCCGACGCCGACTTCGTCATCGAGGCGGTCTTCGAGGACCTGAAGGTCAAGCAGAAGGTGTTCGCCGAGGTGGAGGAGGTCGTCTCCGCCGAGTGCGTGCTGGCCACCAACACCTCCTCGCTGCCGCTCACCGAGATGGCCTCCTCGCTGAGGCACCCCGAGCGGGTCGTGGGCTTCCACTTCTTCAACCCGGTGGCCGTGATGCCGCTGCTGGAGATCATCCGGGGCGCCGAGACCGACGACGCGACGCTGGCCACGGCCTTCTCGGTCGGCCGGTCGCTGAAGAAGTCGTCCGTGCTGGTCAAGGACGCGCCCGCGTTCGTGGTCAACCGGATCCTGACCCGGTTCATGGGCGAGGTCATCGGCGCCGTCGACGAGGGCACTCCCCTGGAGGTCGCCGACCACGCGCTGGACGGGCTCGGCCTGCCGATGACCCCGTTCACCCTGCTCCAGCTCGTCGGCCCGGCCGTCGCGCTGCACGTCGCCGAGACCATGCACGCCGCCTTCCCGGCCCGCTACGGCGTGTCGGACAATCTCGCCCGGCTGGTCGCGGCCGGCAAGCCCGGCGTCTACGCCCCGGACTTCTCACTGGACGCCGAGGCGGTGGCCCTCTTCTCCGGCGGCACCTCCCCGTCGACCGCCGAGGAGGTACGGCTGCGCGCGCTGCGGGCGCTTGAGGAGGAGATCCGCCTCATGCTCGACGAGGGCGTGGTCGCGGCCGCCCAGGACATCGACCTGTGCATGATCCTCGGCGCGGGCTGGCCGTTCCACCTGGGGGGCATCACCCCGTACCTGGACCGGACCGGGATCGCCGAACCGCGCTTCCTGCCGCCGGGCGTGGCCTCCGTCCCCGCCTAGCGGCACCTCCCGTCGCAGCCTTCCCTGACGGCCGTCCCCGCCCCGAGCCCGCCGTAGGGGATGCCGGACCGGAGAACGGGCGGATTCTTTTACCGGAAGAGGGCCGGATCATCACCCGGCCGGGGAATCACCCCTCATGTGAGAACCGTCAAGATCGTCTCCGCGGCGGCGTTCGCCCT
>NZ_NGFP01000161.1 GCF_002149035.1 Streptosporangium minutum | reverse complement strand
CCCGCGGAGCCGCCCCCGCCCGGGCACGCGCCGCCGGACGGACGCGAACGCCGGCCGCGTTTCACGGCGCCGCCGGCGGTGGAGGCGGGTGACGTCCGGAGGCCGGTGTCCATCGCCTAAAGTCAGGCGGATGGCCCCGAACCCTTCCCGGCTGGCCTGGCTGGACGCCCTGCGGGGACCCGCCGCCCTGGCCGTCGCGCTCCATCACTCCGCCTGGACCTTCATCCCGGGCGTCTGGGCCGAGGTGGACCGCAGAGTCGACGTCGGCACCTGGGGCGTCTTCGTGTTCTTCCTGGTCAGCGGCTATATCATCCCCGCCTCCCTGGAACGGCGCGGTGACCTGCGAGCCTTCTGGATCGGCCGGGCCTTCCGCCTCCTCCCCCTGCTGCTCACCGCCCTCGGCCTGGCGCTCCTCCTCGCGTACGGCGGCGCGTTCGTCCTGCACCCGGACCTGGGCGCGCGCCCCCTGCCCCTCGTCGTCCTCGGGAACGTGACGATGCTGCAGGAACTGCTCGGCGTGCCCGCCGTCATCAACGTGATGTGGACACTCTCCTACGAGATGGCGTTCTACCTGCTGGCGGTCGGGCTGTTCGCCATGCGGCAGGCACACCGGTCGGCCACGACCGCGATCGTCCTGGCGCTGCTGGCCGTACTCCTCGGACTCCTGCTGCCGGGCGCGGTCGTCAACGGCCGCGCCGGGCTGCTCGCCGCGCTTCTCGGGGGCGCGGTCGTCGCGGTCATCGCCGTATCGGCGTGGGCGCGCGGAGGGACGCGTGCCGCCGCCGCGGTGACGGGCGGCCTCCTCGGTCTGGCGCTGGTGATCCTGGGGAGCCGGATCGGCGCGTGGCAGGGGCTGACCATCCTGGCCATGATGTTCGCCGGCACGGCCGTGTACCGCGCCGAGCAGGGGGCGATCCGGTGGCGTACCGCCATCACCGCCGTGCTGACGGTCCTGGCCTGCGGGGTCTTCGCCAAGGACGATCCCGGCTGGGCGCCGGCGCTCCTGCTGGCCGCCGGCTTCTTCGCGGCCGCGTTCGCGCTGCGGCACAGGTCGTTCCCCCGCTGGCTCGCCCACCTCGGGGTGATCAGCTTCTCCCTCTATCTGCTGCACCCGCTCCTGCTGCGGGTGAGCCCGAACCTTCCGCTGTTCTTCCTCTTCCTGGTGCTGCTCGGCTACCTGACCCACCGCCTGATCGAGGCCCCCGCCCAGCGCCTCGGCAGGCGGCTGACCCGGCCTCCCGCGGGGGGACGACCGGCAGCGGGCGGGCCTCCGGACGAGACGCCGAGCCTTCTCGGCTGTGCGCCAGGCGCCGATCACGAGCGTTGACGCCGGCGGTCCGATGGACAGCGGCGCGGCGCGGTCATGGCCGGTCGGGCGTGGCGAGGAGCTGGCCGACCAGCAGCCCCAGGCGCTGGTCGCGCTGTCCGGCGCGGAGCCTGCCGCCGCGGGCGAGCGTGACGAGGCCGTGCAGCGCGCTCCACGCGACCTCGGTGAACGTCTCGGCGTCGCGGTCGCCGGCCGCCGACGCGCACACGGTGAGCAGTTCCCCGAAGGCGGCCTTCAGCGGCGCGGGTGAGTCGGGGCGCCCGAACGGCAGGTCGGTGGTGAGTGTGAACATGGCGTCGTACAGCGCGGGGTTGGCGTCCGCGAAGTCGGTGTAGGCGCGGGCGGCGGCGGCCAGCGCCTCCGCCGGGGTGGCCGCCGAGGCGCGGGCGCGGCTCAGCACGCCGGCCAGTTCCTCGAAGCCCTCCAGCGCGACCGCCGTCACGATGGCGTCCTTGCCCGCGAAGTGGCTGTAGAGGACGGGCTGGCTGTATTCGATCCGCTCGGCCAGGCGGCGTGTGGTGACGGCCTCCCAGCCCTCGGTCTCGGCCAGCTCGCGGGCCGTCTTGACGATCAAGCGGTGGCGGTGCGCCCGCTCGCGTTCGCGGCGCTCTTGAATGGACATGACGCTATCCTAGCAGCGCTAGACAACAGAGCACTGAATGAATCGGCGTCGACCTTGTTCCTGGCATCGCCGGAGAATGCCGCCATCGCCGCGCCCACGCCGGAACCGCTCCAAGAGGACAGCATGTCCTTGGCGCCCCCGGGGGCTGAAGCCCGGGTCTCCACGCTCAAGGAGACTCGACGAAGCGCGTCGCCGGCTCACGCGGCCGGACAGGTCACAGCCGTCCCGTCGCGTCCTCGTCGGGACAGGCCGGCAGGGTGACGGTCACCACCAGGCCGCCGCCTCCGCGCGGCCGGGCGGTGACCTCGCCGCCGTGGGCCCGGGTGACGGAGCGCACGATGGACAGCCCGAGTCCCGCCCCCTTGGCGGTGACCAGGCGGTCGGCGCCCAGGCGGCGGAACGGCTCGAAGAGCGCCGGAATCTCGTACGGAGGCACCACCGGCCCGCTGTTGCCCACCTCCACCTCGACCCGTCCGTCGCCCCGGGGGCGGCAGGCGACGCGCACCCAGCCGCCCTCCCCGGTGTTGTGCCGGATGCCGTTCTCCACCAGGTTGTGCACCAGCCGTTCGAGCAGAAGCGCGTCGCCGGTGGTGGGCGCCTCGGCTGCCTGCTCGTGCACGGTGATCCCGGCCCGCGCCGCCTCCGGGGCGGTCTGCGCGACCACATGGCCGACCACGTCGGCCAGATCGACCGGGAGCCGCTCGGTGATCTCGTTCTCCGAGCCGGCGAGCAGCAGCAGTCCGTTGATCAGCCGCTCGTGCCGGGAGTTGATCTCCAGCAGGTTCTCGCCCAGCTGCTTGACGTCCTCGGAGGCCGACTTGCGGTGCATGGCCAGCTCGACCAGCGCGCGGCCCAGGGTCAGCGGGGTGCGCAGCTCGTGCGAGGCGTTGGCGACGAAGCGACGCTGCCCGTCGAAGGACCCGTCGAGCCGCTCGACCATGATGTCGAAGGTGTCGGCGAGATCCTTGACCTCGTCGTCCGGACCGCGCAGGGCGATGCGCTCGTGCAGCCCCCGCCCGGCCGCCGGGGCCGCGGCGATCCGCCGGGCGGTGTCGGTGACCCGGTGCAGCGGGGCCAGCATCCGGCCGGCGACCAGCCAGCCGAAGCCGGCCGCGGCGCCGCCGACGACGACGAGCGCGATCCCGCCCAGGGCGAGCAGCGAGGTGGTCGCGGCCTCGTGCAGCGAGGCCTGCTGCTCTCTCATCCAGTTCTCGGTATCGGCCATCAAGCTCTCGGCGTCGGCCCTGGTCATCGCTTCGCCGTTCTTGCTCAGGAACACCATCTGCCGCGTCGGCGCCTCGCCGTCCGAGACAGCGGACGGGCCGGGCTTTCGCAGGGCGAGGACGTTCGGCGCGGAGCGCGTGAGCTGCTGGTTGAACAGCACGTACGTGGTGCCGAGCAGCACCAGCCCGGCGACGAGGAACAGGCCGCCGTAGATCAGGGTCAGCCGGGCCCGCAGGGTGACGCGGCGCGGCAGCAGTCTCGGTGCGTTCACGGGATCCGGTACCCCACTCCTGTGACGGTCTCGACGACCTGCGGGGCGCCGAGCTTGCGGCGCAGCTTGAGGACGGCGAGCCGGACGGCGCCGGTGAACGGGTCGGTGTGCTCGTCCCACGCCTTCTCCAGCAGCTGCTCGCTGGAGACCACGGCCCCGTCGGCGCGCAGCAGCTCGGCGAGGACGGCGAACTCCTTCCTCGACAGCGGCACGTAGCGGCTGTCGCGGAACACCTCACGGCGCGCGGGGTCCAGGGTGATGCCCGCGCGGCGCAGCACGGGCGGCGCGGCCGGGCGCGAGCGCCGCCCGAGTGCCTGGACGCGGGCGGCCAGTTCGGGGAAGGCGAAGGGCTTGGTGAGATAGTCGTCGGCGCCGAGCGACAGGCCGGTCACACGGTCGGTGACCTCGGCGGCGGCGGTGAGCATCAGCACCCGCGCCGCCGAGCCGGCCCCGACCAGCTCGCGACAGACCTCGTCCCCGTGTACGGCGGGCAGATCCCGGTCGAGGACGACCACGTCGTAGTCGTTGACGCCCGCGCGCTCCAGCGCCGCCGCGCCGTCGTAGGCGACATCGACCGCGTGGACCTCGTCACGCAGCCATTCCGCGATCGCGTCGGCGAGCAACGGCTCGTCCTCCACCACCAGCACCCGCATCCGCCGTCCCCCTCTCCATGGCGGAGCCGCTCCGCGTGCCGGCGCGGGCGGCTCCACAGGCAATGATCGCGATCGCGGTGTTTCCTTTCCGTTAGTGATCGTTCCTCCGGGGATCGTGGAAACGCCGGGGAAACACGCCGTCGCGTTACATCACCTCCCGACAGGCCGGAAGCGGTCCGGCCACGACCGGAGGAGACGACGTGATGCGACCACGGACCCGCGACACGCTGGCGGTACTGCTGCTGGCGCTGACCCTGCCCCTGGCCGGATGCGGCTCGGGCGGCGGCGACGGCGGAGACACGGTGGCCTCGGCGGGCGGCGCGAAGACGGGGAACGGCGCGAAGACGGGGGACGGCACCGGGGCCGCCAAGACCATGAGTCCGGGCGAGATGGGGATGAAGTTCGCGCAGTGCATGCGCGAGAACGGCGTCGACATGGAGGATCCCAAACCGGGTGAGGGCTTCAAGCTCACCCTGAAGAAGGGCGCGGAGTCGGAGAAGGCCATGGAGGCCTGCCGGGAATACAGCCCGATGGAGAACGGCCCCAAGCAGGCGGATCCCGAAGCCGAGGAGAAGGGCCGCAAGTTCGCCGCGTGCATGCGCGAGAACGGGGTGGAGGAGTTCGCCGACCCCCCGGCGGGGCAGCGCGGGATCAGGATCGACAAAGAGGTCGCCGAGGACCCGGACTTCCCCAAGGCCCAGAAGCAGTGCGAGGGCGTCTTCCGGGGCGGCCCGGGCGGACCGGGCAGCACGGGCGGACCGGGCGGCGGAGCGGACCAGTGACGGGCGGAGCCGCCGTGGAGGACCAGGAGAACCGTACGGATCGGGCGGTCACGGAGGAGGCGCGCCCGCGACGGCGGAGGCGCCGCGGCAGGCGGATCGCCCTCACGGCCGTCGCCGTGGCCGCGGCCGGTGCGGCAGGCGCGGCCACGCTGGGACTCGGCGGTGGCAGCCCGACCGGCGGCACGACGGAGAGCGCGCTGCCGCCGAAGACCGCCGGGGTGACCCGGCAGACGCTCGTCGACACCCAGAGCGCCGACGGGGAGCTCGGCTACGGCCCGGCGACCACCGCGACCAGCCGGCTGTCCGGCACACTCACCCGCCTGCCCGGCACCGGCGACCGGATCACCCGTGGCAAGGCGCTGTACGAGGTGGACGACAGGCCGGTGGCGCTGCTGTACGGCTCGCTGCCCGCCTACCGCACGCTGACGCAGGGCGTCGAGGGGCCGGACGTCAAGCAGTTGGAGAGGAACCTGAAGGCGCTCGGCTACAGCGGGTTCACGGTGGACGAGGAGTACACCTACGCCACGGCCGAGGCGGTCATGCGGTGGCAGGAGGACCGGGGCCTGGATGAGACGGGCGCCGTCGAGCTCGGGCACGTGGTCTTCGCTCCCCACGCCGTCCGCGTGGAGAGTCTCCAGGCAGGGAAGGGCGACCTGACGGCGCCCGGCGGCAAGGTGCTCTCCTACACCGGCACCACCAGGGCCGTCACCGTGGAGCTCGACGCCGCCGACCAGCGGCTGGCCGAAAAGGGCGCCAAGGTCACCGTCACGCTCCCCGACGACACGACGGTCAAGGGCCGCGTCGACGAGGCCACCACAGTGATCGACCCGGGTGACGGCCAGGGCGAAGACCCGCGGACCAAGGTCGAGGTGGTCGTCGAGCTCGTGGGCAAGAAGGCCCAGAAGGCCGTCGGCTCCTACGCCCTGGCCTCGGTGGACGTCTCCTTCACCGCCGGTACGCGCAGGAACGTGCTCACCGTCCCGGTCGCCGCGCTGCTGGGGTTGCAGGAGGGCGGCTTCGGCGTGGAGGTCGTCAAGGGCGCCACCTCGGCGTACGTCCCCGTCCGGACCGGCCTTTTCAGCGGCGGCCAGGTGGAGATATCCGGGGACGGGATCGCCGAGGGCACGACGGTGGGGATGCCGGAGTGATCTCCCTGACGGACGTGACGAAGGTCTATCCCGGCGGCGTCACCGCGCTCGCCGGCGTCTCGCTGCACATCGGCGGCGGCGAGCTCGTCGCCATCGTGGGCCCGTCCGGCTCCGGCAAGTCGACCATGCTGAACGTGCTCGGCACCCTCGACCGGCCCACCTCGGGCAGCGTGCGCATCGGCGGACACGACGTGGGCCGGCTCTCCGACGCCAAGCTGTCCGCGCTGCGGGCGAGCCGCATCGGCTTCGTCTTCCAGCAGTTCCACCTGGCGGCGGGCACCGCGGCGCTGGACAACGTGGCCGACGGGCTCCTGTACTCCGGGCTGCGGTCCGGCGAGCGGCGCCGTCGCGCGGCGGCGGCGCTGGAGCGGGTCGGCCTCGGCCACCGCATGGACCACGAACCGCACGAGCTGTCCGGCGGCGAACGCCAGCGCGTCGCCGTCGCGCGCGCCGTGGCCGGTGACCCTCCGCTGCTGCTCGCCGACGAGCCGACCGGCGCTCTGGACTCCGCCTCCGGGGCCGGGGTGATGCGGCTCCTGCGCGAGCTGCACGCCGCCGGCACCACCGTCGTGATCATCACCCACGACAGGGAGATCGCCGCCTCCCTGCCCCGCCAGGTACGGATGCGCGACGGCCGGGTGGTGGCCGACTCCGCGCGGCGCGACGCCGCCGTGTCAGGGGTGAGCTGATGGCCGCCGACGCGCTGCAGCCGGCCCGGATGTGGCCGCGCGACGTGATCAAGGTCGGGGCGGTGGGCCTGCGCACCCGCCCGACACGGGCCTTCCTGTCCGCGCTGGGCATCGCCATCGGCATCGCCGCGATGGTCGCCGTCGTCGGCATCTCCTCCTCCTCCCGCGCCGACCTCGACCGCACCCTCGCCTCGCTCGGCACCAACCTGCTCACCGTCTCGCCCGGTACGACCATGGCCGGCGAGCAGGCCCGGCTGCCCGTCGAGGCCGAGGCGATGGTGGGCCGGATCGGGCCGGTGCAGTCGGTGTCGGCGATCGGCCACATCGACGGCGCGAAGGTCTACCGCACCGGCAAGGTCCCCGCGGCGGAGACCAAGGGGATCGCGGCCTACGCCGCCCGTGTCGACCTGCGCGCCGCCATCGGCGCCGAGGTCAGGAGCGGCACCTGGCTCAACGCCGCAACGGCCGCCTACCCGGCGACGGTCCTCGGCGCGACCGCCGCGGAGCGGCTCGGGATCGGTCAGGCCAGGCCCGGCACGCAGGTGCTGATCGGCGGCGAGTGGTTCACCGTGGTCGGCATCCTGGCCCCGGCCCCGCTCGCCCCCGAGCTGGACACCGCGGCGCTGGTCGGCTGGCCGGCGGCCGAGTCCGAACTGGGCTTCGACGGGCATCCGACCACCGTCTACACCCGTTCCGAGGAGTCCCGGGTGGAGTCGGTCCGTTCGGTGCTCGGCACCACCGCCAACCCGGAGGCGCCCAACGAGGTCGAGGTCTCCCGCCCCTCGGACGCGCTCGCCGCCAAGCAGGCCGCGGGTGAGGCGTTCACCGGGCTGCTGCTCGGCCTGGGCGCGGTGGCCCTGCTCGTCGGCGGGGTCGGGGTGGCCAACACCATGGTCATCTCGGTGCTGGAACGGCGGGCCGAGATCGGCCTGCGCCGTTCACTGGGCGCGACCCGGGGTCAGATCCGCACCCAGTTCCTCGCCGAGTCCCTCCTGCTCTCCGCCCTGGGCGGGGCCGGCGGCGCGTTGCTGGGCACCGCGGTCACCGCCGGGTACGCCGTGTACCAGGGCTGGCCGGCCGTCGTGCCGCCCTGGGCTGTGCTCGGCGGGGTCGCCGCCACCCTCGCCATCGGCGCTCTGGCCGGCCTCTACCCGGCGATCCGCGCCTCCCGCCTCGCCCCCACGGAGGCGCTGGCCACGACGTAGAGCCGGTGATCAGGGCCGTCCGCCGCGCCGGGCGGCCCTTGATCGGCCCGTCCGGCGTGCCCGGCCCGCCGTGGGGCCGGATGGGCGTCCGGTGGCGGGGACGAGGGGCATCTCCGGGGGAGCGGGACTCGGTCCGTCCGGCGTGCCCGGCCTGTCATGGTGCCGGAGAGGGTCACCTCCGGGAGAGCGGGATGGCGATGTCGACGACCTGGCGATTGGCGGGGAACGGGCCCTGGAGGGTGGCGGCGCCGGTGAGCAGGTCGATCAGATAGAACTTGTAGGAGCTGCCGACCCGCAGCGTGGCGAAGGCGGTGTTGGAGACGGTGACCCCGTTCCGGAGCGAGCTGTAGACGTCGAACCCCGCTCCACCGGTCGCGGCCACGCCCAGGCCGCCGGTCGGAACCAGGGTGCCCGCGTTGGCGGGAGACTGGACGCTCACCCGGTTGGCGGTGGTGTCCACGTCGAAGAGCGTCGTGGAGGTCACCGCGCTGAGGTCGTTGTTGGTGTATCCGGCGCCCGAGACGCCGAGCGCGGTCGCGCCCGGAGCCGGCGGGACGGCCGGATTGGTCAGAGTGGCGTCGGCCACGGTCGTCCCCGCGGCGGGGCCGCCCACCGGGTCGTCGATGTTGTGCCGCAGGTTCTGCCCGGTGTCGCTGATCACGCGCAGCCGGTTGGCGGCGGGGTTGAAGTCGACGCCGAAATCACCGCCGCTCAGCGCCACGGTCAGCTGGGAGACCTTGTGCGCCCTGGCGTTCCCGTTGAGCGTGTAGACGCCGCCCAGGTCGCCGACGCCGTACAGCTTGCCGTTCTGCACGCGGTAGTCGATGCCGACGATCCTGGTGTCCCCCTGGAGTCCGGAGATCTTGCCGAGGTCGCGGGTCCGGTTGGCGGAGCGGCTCGTGAAGCTCACCAGGCGCTGGTCGCTGGTCAGCCCGACGACGTTGAGGCGGAGCCGGCTCTCGGCCAGCGCGGGCACGACGGTGCCCGTTCCCATGCTCAGTACCACGAGGGCGACGGTGAGTGTTCTCCGCATGTGCGCTCCCTGAAATCGAACGTCGAAGGTCACGCCCAGTGGGGCAGCCGCCCCTCGGTGATCCTGTTTCCGCAGGTTAAGCGGTCGGTATCCGCCGAGTCGGGTTCCGCTCCGGTGTGTCGCCTGTGATCACTCGGCATCGGTTTCCGGGCCTGGGCATTCCGGTCCAAAAAGCGGAGGACGCCGCTGACCGGCGCCGAGGCCGATCGTTTTCCGTGCGTTCACTCCGGTGACCGCGTCGGGAGAGGAGCCGTTCAGGCCGGAGGGCTTGGGTCCAGTCATACCTACCGATATGTAATGGAAAAGGTACTCCTGTGACTTCCTCCATCTCTCGTCGTGATCTGCTCCGTTCCGGGGCGGTAGGCGGCCTGGGCATCGCCATCGTCGGCAGCGTCGAAGCGATCGCCGGCCCGGCCGCCGCCCAGACCGCCCGGTCCGGCCTCACGGCGGCCGGCTACGGTCCCGTCGTCGCGGACCCGGCCGGCCTGCTCGCGCTCCCGCGCGGCTTCTCCTACAAGGTCGTCGCTCAGGCGGGGAAGACGCTGCTCGAAACGGGGGAGCCGACGCCGAGCGACGCCGACGGCACCGGGTTCTTCCACAGCCGGAACGGCTCCGTCCTGGTCAACAACCACGAGATCGGCGGCGACGAGCCCTACGGCGTGCCCGCCCTGCCGGGCCTGACCTACGATCCGGGCGCGCGCGGCGGCACCACCAACATCGAGGTCGACAGGCAGGGCAACCGCATCCGCGAGTACGTCAGCGTGGCCGGCACCCACAACAACTGCGCGGGCGGCATCACCCCCTGGGACACCTGGTTGACCTGCGAGGAGACCGAGCAGCGTGCGGGCGGGGCGTTCCAGAAGGACCACGGGTACGTCTTCGAGGTCGACCCGTTCGACCGCGAGGCCAACCTCGACCCGGTCCCGTTGAAGTTCCTGGGCAGGTTCTCGCACGAGGCCGTCGCGGTCGACCCGCACACCTCCGCGATCTACGAGACGGAGGACGCGGGCGGCCCGCTCGGGCTGTACTTCCGCTGGACCCCGCCCAGGCGCTTCCGCGGCGGCAAGGGCGCGCTCCGGGCCCTCGCGCTCGGCCCGGGCGGCGACACCGCCGGCACCCTGCAGGCCATGAGCTGCTCCAAGGGCAGCAAGCACATCGCCGACCTCTCGGAGGCCACCCAGCCGGGCACCCGTTACAAGGTGACATGGGTCGACGTGCCCGACCGCGACGCCGCCACCGTCTCGGTGCGCAAGCAGTTCACCGACGACCAGGTGACCCGTAGCCGCAAGCTTGAGGGAGCCTGGTGGGCCGACGGCGGGGCCTACTTCGTCGCCAGCTTCGCCCGCACCGACGACGGCAGCGTCAACGAGCACGACGGACAGGTGTGGTTCTACGACCCCAGGTCGGAGACGGTCACGCTTAAGACGATCTTCGGTGTGAACCCGGACCCCGAGAAGGACACCGACTACGACGGACCGGACAACATCACGGTCTCGCCGTACGGCGGGATCATCCTGGCCGAGGACGGCGAGGGACTCTCCCACCTGGTCGGCGTCACCAAGCAGGGCAAGGCCTACCCGATGGCCCGCAACGAGCTCAACGACAGCGAGTTCACCGGCCCGACCTTCAGCGAGGACGGGAGGATCCTGTTCGCCAACATCCAGAGCCCGGGCTACGTGTTCGCGATCACCGGGCCCTGGGGCCGGCCGGGCAACGCCGGCGGAGGCCACCACTGACCGTCGCGTGACCACGGGCGCCACACCGCCCCGCGCCGCCGGACGGCCGGGGCGGTGCCGTACCGGAGACCGGCGCTGCCGGACCGGCCGGGCCGGTCCGGGGCGGGCCGGGGCGGCGTGCGGGGGCGGGCGCTCGGCGGCGGCCCGTGGTCCGCGGTCCGCACGGCAGGGAGCGGCTAGACGTCGTACTTGTCGTGGTGGAGGAACTCGTTGATGTACTTCTGCCGGCCGAGCGGTGTCAGATCGAGGTAGTTGTACGTGCCGACCAGCAGATCGGCACCCCGCCCGTACGTCGAATAGGTGTGGAACACGCTGTCGCCGTCGCGCAGGAAGACGCTCATCCCGTGCCCGTCACCCTTCACGAAGAAGGCCAGGCCCTCCCGCATGAGCGTCGCCTTGTCCTTGTAGTTGTACTCGACGGGCGCGACGGACTCGTCCATCGTGGCGTTGAAGTCGTAGTTGAAGTCGCTCCCGTACGACGAGTACCACGGCACCGTCCAGCCCATGCGCGCCTTGAACCGCTCGATGCCGGCCAGCGGTGCGCGGGAGGCGAGGACCAGTGAGGTGTCGCGCGCGTGCAGGTGCGACAGGTGGCCGATGTTGTCGACCAGGAGCGAGCAGCTCGCGCAGCCCTCGTCGGTGTCCCAGAGCCACATGAAGTGGTAGACGATGAGCTGGCGGCGGCCGTCGAACAGCTCAAGCAGGTCCACCTTGCCGCCCGGGCCGTCGAAGACGTAGTCCTTGTCCACCTTGACCATGGGCAGCCCGCGGCGTTCCTCGGTGACCACGTCCCGCATGCGGGTGAACTCCTTCTCTCTCGCGAGAAGTCCCTTGCGGGCGGTCAGCCACTCGTCCCGGGAAACGACCTGCGGAAGATCCATCTGCTCTCCTTGTGGATGGGGTCGAGGAGCCGGGCGATGGACCAGCCGGCGGTCATCTGAGCCCGGGGGGCGCGTGCGGAGCAGACCGTTCCGACGGACCGGTCGCCGGTTTTCCCCAGAGAATCACGGGTCGCCCGCCATCGGCTGTGCATGATTTTCGCGGCCACGTCTTCCCTCCAGAATGTCTCTGGACGCGGCCATGTTAACAATCGTCCGGGCGGCGTTCTTATTCTGGATTGCGCATTTATCGTGTCCGGGGAATCGCCGTGCGGGACCGCCGCGGGGCTCCGGAAGTCGCGGTACGGCGCGGGCCCGATGTGAATCCCGCGGGCCAACCGGAGTTCTCTCCCGGGCGTCCTATCCCCGCCAGTG
Organism: Streptosporangium minutum; assembly: GCF_002149035.1. Classification (GTDB taxonomy): domain Bacteria; phylum Actinomycetota; class Actinomycetes; order Streptosporangiales; family Streptosporangiaceae; genus Streptosporangium; species Streptosporangium minutum. The sequence goes on along the minus strand of NZ_NGFP01000161.1, from coordinate 9,353 downwards.
ACGGATCGGGTGAGCCGGAGGCCAGATATGACCGAACCCTCCTCTTCCGTGGAAGACGCGAAAGCGGGCGGCAGGGACGCGGCGAAACGCTACGCCGCCTTCATCTCGTACTCGCACGCCGCCGACGGCAAGCTCGCACCCGCTGTTCAGCGTGATCTGGCGTGGAACCCCGGGCGTTCACGCCCGGGAGGAAACGACAGCGCGGGAGGGTCGCCAAGGCTTGAGCGGTGTGGTGACCGGTAGGCCGTCGAGCGGCTCAGCCCGGACGCTTCTGGTTTTCGATGTACTCCTTGATGATCGATAGGGGTGCGCCGCCGCAGGAGGCGGCGAAGTACGACGGCGACCAGAAATGCCCGCCCCACAGATACTTACGGATATGTGCCGGATACTCCTTGCGCAGTAGCCGGGCAGACACGCCCTTGAGGCTGTTCACCAGCGTCGAGAGGGCGACCTTGGGTGGGTAGTGCACGAGCAGGTGCACGTGATCTTCCTCGCCGTTGAACTCGACCAGCTCCGCCCCGAAACTGTCGCATACCTCGATCATGATGTCTGCGCAGCGACGCAGAATCTCGTCGGTGAACACACCTCGCCGATACTTTGGAGTGAAGACCAAATGCGCGTGAAGCGCGTAGACAACGCTTCGACCTCTTCTTATGTCGGGGTTCGGTTCCCATCTCGGTGACATGGACCTAATGCTAGAGTGTTCGATATGAAGCTGGTGGTGCAGGTGAGACTCCTGCCGACGCCTGAGCAGGCGGCGGCGCTGGAGGCGACACTGCGCGCGGTCAACGACGCGGCCACCTGGGTGGCGGCGCTCGCCCACCACCGGCGGGTATTTCGCAATTACGACCTGCGCAAGCACGCCTACCGGCAGATCAAGGACAACTACGGGCTGGCGGCTCAGGCCGCGCAGCACGTCATCAAGAAGGTCACCGACGCCTACGCCACGCTGCACGCCAATCTCCGCAACGGCAACGTGGGCAGGCCCGGCTCCGCGCGGCGCGAGCGGGCCCTGGCCACGCCGATTGTCTTTCGCCCCGGTGCGGCCCAGCCGTTCGACGACCGCTGTCTGTCCTGGCGGATGGATGCGCGCACGGTGAGCATCTGGACCACGCGCGGGCGGATGAAGAGCGTGGCGTTCACCGCCTCGGCCGATCAGCTCACGACGTTGGCCGCCTACCGCAAGGGCGAATCGGACCTGGTATACCGCGATGGCAGGTGGTTCCTCATCGCCACCTGCGATATTCCCGACCGGCCGGTCGCCGCCCCGGACGGATTTTTGGGGGTGGACCTGGGGATCGCCAACCTCGCGACCACCAGTGGCGGGGTTCGCCACAGCGGCAAGGGTCTGAACGCGGTCCGCCACCGGCACCGGGAACTGCGCCGCCGATTGCAGGCCAAGCAGACCACGTCCGCGAAACGGCTGTTGAAGAAACGCCGCCGCAAGGAAGCGCGTTTCGCCGCGAACATCAACCACACCATTGCCAAACGCATCGTGACCGAGGCGACACGCACCGGGCAGGGGGTCGCCCTGGAAGATCTCCAGGGCATCCGCGACCGGGTACGGCTCCGTAAGCCCCAGCGGGTCACGCTGCATTCGTGGAGCTTCCACCAGCTCGGCCGGTTCATTGCCTACAAGGCGGCCCGTGCCGGTGTCGCCGTGGTCTACGTGGACCCGGCCTACACCTCGCGAGGCTGCTCGGCCTGCGGGCACGTGGACAAGAAGAACCGGCCCGACCGGGAAACCTTTCTCTGTACGTCGTGCGGTTTCGCTGAGCACGCCGACGTCAACGCAGCTCGTAACATCGCCGCACGCGGTGTCACAAGCTGGGCAGCGAGTCACGCTGCCTGACGCGGACCAAACCGTCGAAGCCACCGACGGCGAGGAGCTGCAAGCTCAGTCCTTCAGGGCTGAGAAGCTGACAAAGGACTCGGGCGACTCGCGAAACCCTGGAACAGGCGCTGGGCGCTCAACGTCTTCCGGGACGCCTTGGGCCTGGCCGTCACCCCGGACCTGTGGAACGACATCCGCACCGCACTCGACTCCTCGGCCTGGCTGGTGATCATGGCCTCTCCCGAGGCGGCCGCGTCCGAGGGGGTCGGCAAGGAGATCCTCCACTGGCTGGACACCAGGACCCCGGACCGGATTCTGCTCGTGGTCACCGGCGGCACGTTGAAGTGGGACAGCCGGGCCGGTGACTTCGACCGGGAGGCGTCGACGGCGGTCCACCCCGCGCTGTACGGTCGGCTGCGCGCCGCGCCGCGCCACGTCGACATGTCGTGGGCGAGAGGCTCCGACCGGCTCACCCTGCGCGACCGCGCCTTCCGGGACCAGATCGCCGAGATCGCCGCGCCCCTGCACGGCCTCACCAGGGACGAGCTCGACAGCGCCGACATCCGGGAGGAACGGCGTGTGCGCCGGCTCGTGCGCCTGACCATCGTCAGCCTGTCGATCCTGCTCGTCGCCGCTCTCGTCGCGGCGGCCCTGGCCGTGAACGCCCTGGGAACCGCCAACCGGCAACGGAAGATCGCCACCGCGCGCTTCATGGCCGACCGCAGCGCGCTGATCGGCGACTCCGATCCCCGTCCTGTCCCAGCTCCTCGCCGTCGCCGCCACCCGCGTCGACCCCCTCAACGCCGACGGCCGGCACGGCATGATGGCGGCCCTGTCCAGGCCGGGCCGCGGTGAGCTGCTCGGTCATACCAGCGGCGTGATGTCGGCCCAGTTCGGTCCTGACGGCCGGAGCCTCGTCACGGCAGGCCTCGACGGAACCGTACGCCTGTGGGACAGAGCGTCCAGGAAGCAGATCGGATCGCCGCCGGCCGATCCGGCGGAGAAGTACACCTCGGCGGCGTTCAGCCCGGACGGCGGCCTGCTGGCGACCGTGGGCACGGGAAAGTCGGAGGTCGAGGGCGTGATCCAGCTGTGGGACACCCGGACCCGCCGACGGGTCGGCGGCGCGTTGAAGGGGCGTAACGGCTTCGTCGACACCGTGGCGTTCAGTCCGGACGGACGCCGGCTGGCCATGGGAGGCAACGACTACACCGCGCAGCTGTGGGACGTGACCACCCGCCGGGAGGAGGGGACCGGACTGGCCGGCCACGGCGGCCCCGTGACGGCTGTGAGGTTCAGCCCCGACGGCGGCGTCCTGGCCACCGGCAGCGCGGACGGCCTGGCCAGGCTGTGGGACGCGGCCTCCGGTGAACAGATCGGGACGCTGTCCGGGCACGAGGGGCGCACCTTCGTTCTCGCCTTCGGCGTGGACGGGAAGACCCTCTTCGCCTCCGGCGGAGACGACGTCGTCCGTCAGTGGGATGTCCGTACGGGGCGCCGGACCGCGATCTCCATGGCAGGACACGCCGGGGAGGTGACCCTCATGGTGCCGAGCCCGGACGGCCGGACCCTGCTCACCTCGGCCGGCGGCACGACGCGCCTGTGGGACACGGGCACGGGCCGGCAGCTCGGCGCCCCCCTGAGAGGCGTCGAGGATCTCTTCGTCGCCGTCGCGTTCAGCCCGGACGGCCGTACGCTGGCCGCCACCGACAGCCACAACCGGCTGGTCCTGCTCGACGTCGCCACCCGGAAGCAGGTCGGCGCGTCCATGCTCGGCCACACGGACCCGGTGTACGCCGTGGCGTTCAGTCCCGACGGGAAGACCGTCGCGACCGCGGGTGAGGACCGGTCGCTGAGACTGTGGGACGTCGAGACGCACCGGCTGATCGGCAGGCCGATCAGCGGGCACGACGGGGCCGTCCAGGCGATCGCCTTCGCCCCCGACGGCCGGCTCCTGGCCACCGCCGGAGCCGATGGGACGGCGCGTGTCTGGAACGTCTCCGAAGTGGTCGACGTCCTGCCGCAGACCTGCGCGGCGGCGGGCCGTCCCATCAGTCCCGAGGAGTGGCGGCTCTATGCGCAGGACCTCCCCTACCAGCCGGTCTGCCCCTGATCCGGCGGACTCCGGGCGATGGCGGGCCAGGGGCCGCCGCCCGTGGTTCGTCGATCCGCCGGTGCGGTGGGCGGTCGGCTGTTACGGCCGGGGCCGGTGGGTGCGCGGTCGGCCGCTACGGCCGGGGGCCGGTGAGGCCGTGCCGGAGCAGCCCGGTGAGGGTGTCGATCGCCTCGTCATCGCCGAGGACCCGGCCGATGGGCTCGCCGCCGCCGCCGGCCCAGATGGTGCAGAACCCTTCGAGCAGGGTGTTGAAGGCCGACGCCAGGACGGCGGGGTCGCCGGGCAGGTCGGCCCCGGCGGCCTGGAGCCGCTGGAGGTGCTCGCGCATGGTCTGCAGCTGGGCGTGCCTGATCCGGGCCACCCGCTCGGCGAACTCCGCGTCGACCAGTGCGGCCTGGCCCAGCGCCTGGATCTCGGGGAGGTGCGCCCGGTAGGTGTGCCAGTACGTGGCCACGCGGGCGCGCAGGGCGGGCTCCTCCGAAAGGTCGTCACCCGCCTCATGGGTCGACAGCTCCTCGCCCGCCTGGGCGAACCAGTCGGCCAGCAGCGCCTGGAGCACCTCCTCCTTGCTCGCGAAGTGCTTGTAGAACGAGCCGGCGGAACGCCCCGCCTCCGCGGTGATGTCGGTGATCTTGGTGTTGAGGTAGCCGTCGCGGGCGAACACCCGGCGGGCGGCCTCCTTCAGCGCGACCTCGGTCTGCGCGGCCTTGGCCTTACGGCTCGCGGCCGTCGGCTCGGATGCGGACACGCGCCCTCCTTGACAGGTCGACTCCCGTTCAGTGAATCTATATTCAACGAATTCAGATTCACTGAAATTTGGTTCATACACAGTATGACCTATCGGGAGGGCGAAGCCATGGGCACCGCGAGCCACGGAGACATCGAACTCGCCTACGAGACCTTCGGTCCCCCCGGCGGGGAGCCGCTGCTGCTGATCAGCGGGACCGGGGTCCAGATGCTGATCTTCCCCGAGGACCTGTGCGACGCGCTCGTCGATCTCGGCTTCCAGGTCGCCAGGTTCGACAACCGGGACACCGGCCGGTCCACCCACCTGACGGACGCGCCGGCGCCGGGCTGGTTCACGACCATGATCCGCCCGTCTTCGGCGCCGTACCGGCTGGAGGACATGGCCGGGGACGCGGTCGCGGTGATGGACGCGCTGGGGTGGGAGTCGGCGCACCTGGTCGGCACCTCGCTGGGCGGGATGATCGCCCAGACCCTCACCATCCGGCACCCCTCCCGGGTGCGCACCCTCACCTCGATCATGTCCACCCCCGCGGCCCGGATCGGCACCATGCCCAGGGTGGCCACCCTGAAAGCGATCCTGAAAATCTCGGGCATGCCGGTGACCAGCCCGGACCAGGCGGCGCAGGAGGCGGTGGCGATGAAGAGGCTCATCGGTTCCCCGCGCTACCCCTTCGACGAGCGGGAGGTGGGTGACATCGGCCGCCGGTCCTACGAACGCCACCCCGGGACCCCCGAAGGCGACGCGCGCCAGCGCGCCGCGGTCGCCGTCTCCGGGGACCGGCGCAAGGCGCTGGCCAAGGTACGGGTCCCCGCCCTCGTCCTGCACGGCGAGGACGACCCGGTCATCCGGCTCAAGGCCGGTCAGGCGACGGCGGCGGCCATCCCCGGCGCACGGCTGGTCACCTACCCCGGCATGGGGCACGACCTGCCCAGGGCCCTATGGCCGTCCATGCTCGACCATATCCGCTCCCTCGCTCTCACACGCTGAGGTCCCCCGTGCGCGTCGGGCAGGACGCGGGTGACCGTGCCGCCCGGCAGGTCAGGGCGGCGCCGTGGTCACTGACGCGTCATCGCGTCGAGAGTCTCGGTCATGTGCTTGCGCAGCTCGCCCATGCGCACGTCGAGGATGACCGAGGCGATCTCGGGGTTGCCCTGGATCATCTCGCGCAGACCACTCTGGCCGGGACCGTGGACGAAGCTGTGACGGACCAGGGTCTGCCCCGGCGAGTCCCCCGGCTGCAGCTCGTAGCGCCACCTCGACGAGGGGCGGTCCGGGTTCTCGTCACGGTCGAGCACCACCCAGGCGAAGGTGCGCGGGCGGTCTACCTCGGTGATCACGCATGTCACCGTCCAGACCCTGCCCTCCCGGCGGTTGCGCCCCTGGAACCGCTGGCCCTCCCGCACCGCCGGGGCGTCGCTGCCGATCCAGGCCCCCTCCTCGCACTCCGGGCTCCACTCGCCGATGCGCGGCACGGCCGTGATGAGGTCCCACAGCCGCTCCGGCGGCACGTCGACGGTGATCTCCAGGTCCACCCCGGCTCCGGTGATGCCGTAGTCCTCCATGCCAACCTCCGCAAGCTCACGGCACGCCGGGTGGTGCCTCCGTCGTCGATCGACTCCTACGATGAACGATCAGCCCGCCCGTGGACAGAGGTTCCACCCCCTACCTTTGGTCCGGCTGGGGTAAAAGGGCATGCTGCGATATGGACAGCATGCTCGGAGAAGACAGACTCCGGTACCGGCTGGCAGTCTTCGCCGTAGGCGACACGAGACGGACAGGTGATTTGATCCCGGTACGCCGCGTCGCCGGAACGGCTCACGAAGATCTACGCCCTGTCACAGGGGTAGAGGAGGACGTAAGCCAGGTGAAGCGGCGGACGCTGTTGAGGGGATCGCCGGGTGTCCCGATCGCGTAGGCGCCGGTGCCGGCAGAGGCGACCTCGATGACGTCGTCACCCGACCCGGTGGTCGAGACGGCCGCCGGCGCGGTGCGCGGCCGCCGTACCGGCGGTGTCACGAGGTTCGGCGGGATCCCGTACGGCGCGGCGCCGGTGGGCGAGCGCAGGTTCGCCGCACCCGCGCCGCCGCCCGGCTGGGGAGGCGTCCGTGACGCCTTCGGACCGGGACCGGCCGCACCGCAGTCGGCATCCCGGCTGAACCGGATCATAGGTCCGATGCGGTTGCCCCGGCAGTCCGAAGACTGCCTGTCCGTGAACGTGTGGACCCCGGACCTGCGGGGCCGCCTGCCGGTGCTGGTCTGGTTGCACGGCGGCGCCTACATCACCGGTTCCGGGGGCCAGGACTGGTACTCCGGAGCCCAGCTGGCCGCGCACGGGGATCTGGTCGTCGTCACCGTCACCTACCGGCTCGGACCTCTGGGCTTCCTCTACCCGGCCGGGCTGACCGAGGACATGGGCGGGGGCAACGCCGGGCTGCTCGACCAGATCGCCGCCCTGCGGTGGGTCCGGGAGAACATCGCGAACTTCGGCGGCGACCCCGGCCGGGTCACCCTCGCCGGCCAGTCCGCCGGTGCGCTCTCCGTGCTCGCCATGATGTCCACGCCGCACGCCGACGGCCTGTTCCGGCGGGTCGTCATGCAGAGCACGCCGACCGGTATCACCCCGATGACGGCGGCCGACGCGAACACCGTCACCGAGCGCTACCTGCGAGCACTGGAGCTCCGTCCCGGTCAGGCGCACCGCCTGCGCACCCTGCCGGTGGACCGGTTGCTGGCGGCCCAGGGCGAGCTTCTGCGGGCGTCCCCGCCGCTGCGGCTCGCCCCGCCGTTCCAGCTCGTGGCCGACGACGACCTGGTGGCAGCCGATCTCCTGAGCGCGTCCGGCTGGGCAGACGGCATGGACCAGCTCATCGGCTCCACGCGCGACGAGGCGGCGGCCTGGACCGCCTCCGACGAGCGCCTCCACGACCTCGACCGGTCCGCGGCCGTCGAGGTCGCGCGCGGCTTCCTCGGCGAGGCGGCCGAGGACGAATACCGGAGGGTGAGTGAGGAGGCGGCGCACCCCACCCCACCGGAGGTCCTCAAGCTCCTGGCCACCGGCCACTTCTTCGAGCGCGACATCCCGCGGCTGGCGGCGCGTTCCGGTGGCCGCTCCCACGTCTACCGGTTCGACTGGTGCCCGGCCGGAAGCCCGCTGGGCGGGTCAGACATCCCTGGACGTTAGATGTCAAGCGGCGAGGTCGTGGTTGCGATGTGACCATGCGGTTGCCTGGTCGTAGGTGGTGTGGGTTTTGAGGCAGCCGTGGAGGATGCCCACCAGGCGGTTGCCGACTTGGCGGAGGGCGGCGTTATGGCTGATGTCGCGGGCTTTGAGCTGGTCGTAGTAGGCGCGGACTTCAGGATCGTGGAGGAGGGCGCAGGAGGCTTGGAGGTGGAGAGCGTCGACGAGCCGGTCGTTGTGGACGAACCGTGCCTGGACGATCTTGGTCTTGCCGGATTGCCGGGTGATCGGCGAGGTTCCGGCGTAGTTCTTGCGGGCTTTCGCGCTCACGTAGCGGCCTTCAGCGTCTCCGAACTCGGCGAGCASCCGGGCGCCGAGGACGACGCCGATGCCCGGCTGACTGAGGATGACCTCAGCGTCCGGGTGCCGGCCAAAATGGGCCTCGACCTCACCCTCAAGCGTCTTGATCTCGCTGTTCAGGACGGCGATGACGGCGGCCAGGGCCTTCACGGTGGAGGCGTAGRCGCCTGTGACGAGCGGGGCCTGGCCGAGGTGCTCACCCCGCAGCACGTCCTGGATCGCCGCGGCTTTGGCGCCGATGTCGCGGCGGCCCTTGAGCGTCGCGCTGATCTGGTTGATCGTCAGCTTGGCCGCCGTCTCGGGGRTGGGGGCCGTGGCCAGCAGCCTCAGCACCGCCTCCGAGGTGAGGCCGAGGGGCTTGTAGGCGGCCAGGGCGGCGGGGAAGTAGTCCCGCAACGCCACCCGAAGGCGCAGCATGTGCCGGGTGCGTTCCCACARCAACGTCTGATGCGCCCGGGTGACGACCTTGACGGCCTCTGCGATCTCCGAGTCCCCGGCGACCTGGCGCAGCTGGTGGCGGCGGGTGCGGATCATGTCGGCCAGGGCGTGGGCGTCGCCCTTGTCGCTCTTGGCCCCCGAGCTGCCGAGGATCTCCCGGTGCCGGGCGGCCTGCTTGGGATCGACCCCGAACACCCGATAGCCCGCGGCCACCAGCGCCCGCACCCACGGGCCCCGATCGACCTCGATGCAGACGAGCACGTCGGACGGGTCAGCGTCCTCGGCCACGAACCGGCCGACCAGGTCGTGCAACCGGGTGATCCCGGCCATCCCCTCGGGCAGCCGGACCCGCTTCACCACCTTGCCGTCCTGGTCTTGGACCTCGACATCGTGATGGTCTTCAGCCCAGTCATCACCAACGAACAGCAACCCGACCTCCCCGACGATCGACAACAGCGGTCAGCAGCCTGCAGGAGCCGGCCCGCGAACTAATGGACCAGTGCTCACCCCAGACCCTCGAGGGGCACGACATCCCATCAGCGATCAAGACCCCTGACCACCGGTGAGGGCACGATCTGACCCCAGGACTCCAAGGTCCGGCCGACGAGGGTGCTCACTCACCAGCGGCTACAGACACCGAGTCTGCCCGAACAGCCGACCCGGTAGCTCCCATTAGCCG
>NZ_NGFP01000160.1 GCF_002149035.1 Streptosporangium minutum | reverse complement strand
GCCCCGCTCCGCGCGACGGCGCCTCCCCCGGCCCGGCCCGGTACGGCACGCTCCGGGGAGCGCGTAACCGGGCGAACCCCCAGACGGCGACCGCCGCGAGCGCCAGCCGTACGATCGCCGACCACCAGGACTCCTGCCCCGGCACGACGGCGTTGGCGTTCCAGATCCCGCCGAGCGACAGCAGGCTCCCGACCGTGCCGAGCGGCCCGTCGGCTCGGGCGGCGAACGCCTCGACCCCGGCGGGATCGGTCACGGCCCGGCTGAGCAGGGCGGGCACCAGCCACGGCAGGCTCAGCACCCCCAGCACCAGCGCGGCCTCCACCACCCGCCGCGCCCGCACCGTCCAGTCGGGGACCGGGGCGGTCGCGGCCGTCGCGAGCACCGCCAGCGCGGAGACCAGCATCGCCTGGAACCCGCCCACCGCCGCCGGGAGCAGCGCGACGGCCAGGCGCAGCCGGCCGCCGAGCAGCACGGCGCGCACCGCCCAGGGCAGCCCGGCGACTCCCAGCAGCAGTGCCCACTGGCCGAGCAGGAGCCGCTGGGCGAGGTAGGCGTTCCAGGCGTAGAAGGCGGCGGCCGCCAGCCGGGGGCCCAGGCGCCGTGAGGGCACCAGGGCTGCCGCGCCCGACGCGGCCAGCACGAAGATCCCGATCAGGACGGCCTTCTGGACCATCTGGTCGGGCGCGATCCGTGAGAGCAGGGCGACCACCAGGTCGCTGGGCACCGCCCGGGGAAACCCCTCCCCGAGCAGGGTCAGCGGCGGGTCCGGCACGAACACCATGTCGTACCTGAGCACGAAGCCCGGTCCCAGCGCGGGGCCGAGGGCGAGCAGCGCGAGCAGCAGCCCGAGCAGGGCGGGCGCGGACCGCTCCGCCGTCTCGACCCACCCGCTGCGCATGATGACCGACTCTAGGGGGTGGCTCCGGATGTCCGCGGACGCGCCCGGAGCCACCGCCTCAACCGGCTACTTGCCCGGCTCGGGGTCGCGGGGCAGGCCGAGCATGCGCTCGGCGATGATGTTGAGCTGCACCTCGGTGGTGCCGCCGTAGATCGTCATGGCGCGGGTGGCGAGCACGGCGCGGTTCCAGTAGCCCGCGTCGCCGAGCTTCATGTCGGCGGCGACCACGGCGGAGGCGCCGAGCAGCCCGACCGCGCACTCCGAGACGTGCTGGGCGTGCGAGGTGGACAGGAGCTTGCGGACCGAGGCGTCGGCGCCCGGCTCGGCGCCGGTGAGCTGCTTGAGCGTCACCCGCAGGCCGAGGGCGTTGATCGAGTGGCCTTCGCAGACCACCCGGGCCAGCTCCTGGCGCTCGGCGGGGGTCAGCTCGCGGCCGAGCCGCCCGGCCAGGCCGACCAGGTCGGGGACCGACGAGCCGGTGCCGCCGGAACCCGAGGAGAGCGAGACCCGCTCGTTGGACAGGGTGTTGCGGGCGACCTTCCAGCCCTGGCCGACCTCCCCGACGACCAGCTCGTCCGGGATGAACACGTCGTCGAGGAAGACCTCGTTGAACAGGTTCTCACCGGTCATCTCGGTCAGCGGCCGGACCGTGACGCCCGGGGCCTTCATGTCGACCAGGAAGTAGGTGATGCCGTCGTGCTTGGAACCGGCGGAGGAGTTACGGGCGATGCAGATGCCCCACTCGGCGACGTGGGCGACCGAGGTCCAGATCTTCTGGCCGTTGAGCTTCCAGCCCCCCTCGACCTTCTCGGCCTTCATCTGCAGCGAGGCGAGGTCGGAGCCGGCGCCCGGCTCGGAGAAGAGCTGGCACCAGATCATCTCACCGCTCAGGGTGGCGGGCAGGAAGCGCTCCTGCTGCTCGGCCGTGCCGTACGTGGCGATCGACGGGACCACCCAGGCGCCGATGATCATCTGGGGCAGCTTGACGCGGGCGGCCTTGAGCTCCTGGAAGATGAGCACCTGCTCCAGCGGCTTGGCGTCGCGGCCCCACGGCCTGGCCAGGTGCGGCATCACGTAGCCGGCCCCGGCCAGCGCCCGCTTCTGCTCCTTGCCCTCCAGCTTGGCGAACTCGGCGACCTCCGCCCGGATCCGCTCGCGCAGCGCGGTGGCGTCGTCCGGGAGGTCGATCTCCATCTCCCGGCTCACGCCGTTCAGTGCCAGCGAGGCGACCGTCTCGGCCCATTCGGAGGAGGAGCCGAGCAGCGCGCGCAGGGTCAGCGCGCGGCGGTAGTAGAGGTGGGCGTCGTGCTCGTAGGTGTAGCCGATACCGCCGAAGATCTGCACGGCGTCCTTGGCACACTGCACGGCGGCGTCGGGGGCGACCACGCCCGCGATCGCGGCGGCGTAGGCCGCCTCGTCCCCGGCGCCCGCGGCGCGGGTCGCGTCCCATACGGTGGCGCGGGCCTGCTCCAGCGCGACGAGCATCCGGGCGGCCTTGTGCTTGACCCCCTGGAACTGGCCGATCGGGCGGCCGAACTGCACGCGTACCTTGGCGTAGTCCGACGCGGCGCCCACGCACCACGACGCGACGCCCGCGGCCTCGGCGCCGAGCAGGACGGCGGCCAGGTTGAGGACGCCCGGCCCCTGCAGCCCGTCCAGCACCCGTCCCGCCGGCACGGCCACCGCGTCCAGCTCCACCTTGGCCACACCGCGGGTCAGGTCCAGCGACCTGACCGGGGTCACGGTCGCCTCGGAGGCGTCCAGCGCGACCCATTCCTCACCTCGGTCGGTGCTCACCGGGAGCACCAGGACGTCGGCGAGCGCGCCGCCCAGGACCAGCTCGGCGAGGCCGCCGACGGTCAGCGTGCCGTCCTCCCCCCGGGTGCCGGTGATCGAGCCGGTCAGCGCGACCGCACCGGTCAGCGTGCCGTCGGCGAGGCCGGGCAGGAGCTCGGCGTGCGCCTTGCCGTCGGAGGCCAGGATCGCGGCGCTGGCGAACACGGTCGGGACGTAGGGGCCGGGGGCCACCCGCTCGCCGAGGGCCTCGACGGCGACGGCGGTCTCCAGCAGGCCGTAGCCGCTGCCGCCGTGCTCCTCCGGCAGGTGCAGGCCGAGCAGTCCCTGCTCGGCCAGGCCGGACCAGAAGGCGGGACGCCCCTCGTTCTCGGCCGCGATCGCGGCGCGCACGACCTCGGACGGGATGTTCCGCTCCGCCCAACCGGTCACCGACTCGCGGAGCGCCTCGTGCTCCTCGCTCAACCCGATCGCCATGACAGCCTCCAGACACGGTTCAGTGGCAGAACCATATTCTAGAAGGTACTTCCATCACAACGCTCGGGCACTCTCCACCAAAGGTGCGATGTCGGCCCAGAGCTGCTTACGCGTGTCCGGCACGGTCACGAAGAGCATGGCGGGCTTCCTGCGGCCCACGTCCAGCACCGAGAGCGCCGCCTGGGAGGTGCGCCTCTCCCCCTTCACCCGGTAGGTCACCTGGTAACCGAAGATCCAGCCCTTGCCCGCGACCGGCTCCTGCGAGGCGGTCCAGACGACCTTGCTGCCCGCCGGATACTGGTGGCGGATCGTCCACCTGACCGCGGTCAGCGCCACCCTGCGGAAGTCGGCGCCGGTCTTCAGGGCGTTGACCGGCGCCGCGCCGGGGAGCGGGCCGGAGGCGACCATCGTGCGCGGCAGCCGCGCGGCGCCCACCTGGTGGCCGACGGAGAAGGACGGGATGACCCTGGCCGTCCACGGCGCGCCCAGCTTGACGTAGGCGATCGCGGCCTTGGTGTCGGTCACCGTGCCCAGCACCGGACTCGGCGTGCCGGGCAGCGGCTGCAGGGCCTTCACCCTGGGCACGCCGGGCAACGTGATGGTGGGCACGGCCCGCGGGAGCATCGGCTCGGTGGCGGCGTCCGCCTGCGGCGTCGGCACCGGATCGTCGGGCTCGTCGGCGGAGAACAGCACGAAGGCCGCGACGATCGCGGCGGCGCTGACGACGGCGGCGACGGCGCTGACGGCCACCCGGAACCGGTTGCTCCCGGTCCGCGCCGGCGGGGCGGGAGGCGCGGGCGGGGCGGCCGGGCCGCCGTCGCCGTGCGCGCCGGGATTACCGAACGTGCTGGGCGGGTAGACCGGAGCGGATCCGGGGAACGCTCCATCGGGGTCGCGCCGGGAGACGAGCACGGACTCCTCGCCGTCCCCGATGGGGAAGCGCCGGGGCACCCTGGTGCCGACCATCGTGCCGTCTTCGTCGCGGATGGCGGGCATGGGGGCCGTGAGCGCCTCGTGGGACGGGACATATCTCTCGCGAGAGCGCCCGGAGGAGTTTCCACCAACGTCCGCCATAGGCGTCACATTACGTCACCTGCCGTGATCGATATACCGTGCCACAATTACACTTAAGCCACGAGATCACCATTTTCCCTGGTGGTAACAGCCCTCTTCCATAAACAGAATGTCGCTCTGTATGGTCGCGCCTATGAGGGGCTTCTACGAGATCGCCGCGGCCGACCCCGGACGCGTCGCCGTCATCGCCGGCACCGCCACGACGTACGGCGAGCTTCACGACCGGGTCAACCAGGTCTCCCACGGCCTCCTCGCCCGCGGCACCCGCCCCGGCGACACCGTGGTGACGGTCCTTCCCAACGGGGCCGACGCGATCACGATGATGCTCGCGACCTACCAGATCGGCGCCTATCACGTCCCGGTGAACTGGCACTACACCGCCGACGAGGTCGGCTACATCATCACCGACTGCGCGGCGCGCGTGGTGGTCGGCTCCGAGCGCCACGCGCGGGCCGTGCCGGCCGGTTTCACGGAGGTCGGCGAGCTCGCCGAGGGGCGGCCCGTCACCCCGCCCGGCGAGCGCCGGGCCGGATCGATGATGCTCTACACCTCCGGCACCACCGGCAGGCCCAAAGGCGTCCGGAGGCGGCTGATCGACCTCTCCCCGGAGAACCTCTACCCGATCCTGATGCGCAAGAGCTGGCGGCACTTCGCCCTGCCGTTCGACGGCGTGCACCTGCTGCTCTCCCAGCTCTACCACTCCGCCCCGTACGGCCAGGCGATGATGGCGCTGCAGTTCGGCCACACGCTCGTGGTGACCGAGCGGTTCGACGCCGAGGAGACGCTGGAGCTGATCGAGCGGCACCGGGTGACCAACACGTTCATGGTGCCCACCATGTTCCACCGGCTGCTGGCGCTGCCTGCCGAGGTCAGAGAAAAACATGATTTGTCATCATTGACCCACCTCTATCACGGCGCCGCTCCCTGCCCGCCCGCCACCAAGCAGGCCATGATCGACTGGCTCGGCCCGGTGCTGTGGGAGTACTACGGCTCGACCGAGGCCGCCGTGGCCACCATGGTCTCCTCGGCGGAGTGGCTGGAGCGGCCGGGCACGGTCGGCCGGGCGATCGACGGCATGGAGTTCAGGATCGTCGCCGACGACGGCACGGAGCTCCCGCCCGGCGAGCCGGGCATGGTCTACATCGGCGGCATCAACCGGTTCGAGTACCACCACGACCCGTCCAAGACCGCCTCCGCGATGCGCGGGCGCCTTTACACCCCCGGCGACATCGGCTACCTGGACGGGGAGGGCTACCTGTTCCTGTGCGACCGCCGTACCGACCTGATCATCTCCGGCGGGGTGAACATCTATCCGGCCGAGATCGAGGCGGCCCTGCTGGAGCACCCCGCGGTGGCGGACGTGGCCGTGATCGGCGTGCCGGACCCGGAGTGGGGGCACCGGGTCGTCGCCCTGGTCCAGCCGGCGCCCGGCGCCGAGCCCGGCCCCGCGCTCACCGCCGGCCTGCTGGCCCACTGCGAGCCCAGGCTGGCACGGCTCAAGCACCCGCGGGTGATCGAGTATCGCGACCGGCTGCCGCGCACCCCCACCGGCAAGCTGAGCCGCAGCGACCTCCGGGAGACGTATCTTCCGCTCTGAGCTGGGAAGACATATCCCATGGGGGGATCGAGTTCACGTCTCGCGCTGTTCGCCGCCGCCGCCATAGCACTCGCCGGCTGCGGCCAGACCGCGCGATCACAACTGTCCGGCACGGCCACCGACTCACCCGGCGCCTCGGCGGAGGCGTCCCCACGGACATCGGAGGAGCCGCTGGCCCTGGAGGGCAGATACGAGCGGGTCATCGCCGGCGTGCTGCCCTCCATCGTGCAGATCACCACGACGAACGGCCTCGGGTCGGGCGTCGTCTACGACAGCTCCGGGCACATCGTCACCAACGCCCACGTGGTCGGCCGGGCCACCCGGTTCGAGGTGACGCTCGCCACCGGCGGCGCCCCCCGGGCGGCCAAGCTCGTCGAGGCCTTCGCCCTCGGCGACCTGGCCGTGATCAAGGTGGACGATCCCACCGGGCTCAAACCGGCCGTCTTCGGCGACTCCGGCAAGCTGCGGGTCGGCCAGATCGTGCTGGCCATGGGCAACCCCCTGGGCCTGTCCGGCAGCGTCACCGACGGCATCGTCTCCGCGCTGGGCCGTACGGTCAGCGAGCCCACGGAGGGCGAATCCCCCGGCGCGACGATCACCGGCGCGGTCCAGACCTCGGCCGCGATCAACCCCGGCAACAGCGGCGGCGCGCTGGTCAACCTCTCCGGCGAGGTCATCGGCATCCCGACCCTGACCGCCGTCAACCCCGAACTCGGCGGGGGGCAGGCCCCGGGCATCGGCTTCGCGATCCCGTCCAACACCGCCACCGACATCACCCGGCAGATCATCAAGGACGGCAAGGTCACCAACACCCACCGGGCCGCCCTCGGCGTCACCGTGCAGACCGTGATCGGCTCCGGAGGTCAGGCCTCGGGCGTCGGCGTCGTGCGCGTGACCCCGGGCGGCGGCGCCGACCGGGCGGGCATCAGGTCGGGCGACGTGATCGTCTCCATCAACGGCACGCCCACCCCGACGTCACAGGCCCTGTCGGAGATCCTCGCCACCCTCAACCCCGGCGACCAGGCCAAGGTCGAAGTCCTGCGTCCCAACGGCTCCACCTCCACCATCGCCGTGCCCCTGAGCGAGCTTCCCGGCGGCTGACCGGCCCGAACGGCCGCGCGCCCCCCTCGCCCGGCGACCCGGCAGGCCCTCACGGGCACCCGGCGACCTTCACGGGTACCCAGCGACCTTCACGGGTACCCGGCGCAGCTCCGTCCGGTCACCGGACGGGCCTTCGCACGGTCACTTGAGCCCTTCACGCGGTCACCCGGCAGTCCTTCACGCGGTCACCCGACGGGCTTTCGTACGGTCCCCCGGCGGGCGTTCGCGCGGTCACCAGGAGGTCCTTCGCATGATCACTTGGCGGTGAAGACGATCTCGACGCGGCGGTTCCTGGCCCGGTTCTCCTCGACCGGCTTGCCGGCCACGATGTTGGGCGCCTTCGGCTTCCGCTCACCGAGACCGGTGGCCTCGAAGGTCACGCTCTGCCCGCTCAGCAGGGCCCGCAGACCCTCCTGCACGGCCTGCGCCCGCCGCAGGGACAGCCGGTCGTTGTAGGCGTCGGCGCCCTGGTCGTCGGTGTGTCCCACGATCTTGACCACCCCTCCGGCCGACTCCGTCCTGATCCTGCCCGCGACCCCCCGCAGCCTCGCCGCCGCCTTGGCGGAGAGAACGGCCCTGTCCAGGGCGAACAGCACGTCGCTGGTGAGGGCCAGGGTGACCGTCTCGCCCTGCTTCGACTCGCTCTCGCTGCCGTCCAGGGACTCGACCTCCGCCAGGAGGTCGTCGACCGGCAGGATGAGATCCTCCACCGGCGCCGTGGCGTCGGCCGGAGGGTCCGGCTCCGCCCACGCCGCCGGCGCGGCCCCGGCGACGAGGCCGCCGGCGAGCACCGCGGCGACCAGGACACGCCATACGGGCTCAGGAGATCGGGACATCGGTGAACACCCCGAGGATCGGGAACTCAACGTTGATCTTCTGGACGTCCGGCGGCGGCGCGGCGTAGGTCGCGTACAGCGGGACGACCTCCCCGGGCTCGGTGCTGACGTCGTACTCCGAGCACACGCACTTGGCGGTGCCCTTCTCGCCCGTGCGGGCGACCCGGTAGCGCTTGGCGTTGGCCGGGTCGACGAGGCTCACCCCGGCCACCGTCAGGCCGAGATAGGCGGAGGTGTCGCCCATGTCGCTGCCCATATTCCATTTGGTGTCACCGGTGTTGGTGACGGTCCAGCTCAGCGTGACCAGCCGTCCCTGCCGGCGGAGGCCGGTGACGTCCACCTTCAGCTCCGCGCCGCCGGCCTTGACGTCACGGGTGGCGATCACCTCCCCCTGCTGGGGCGGCGCGCTGGCGCCCGTGCCGGGCTGCGCCTGCTCCCCGGACGGGGCCTGCTCCTTCTGCTCCGGGTTCTGCTCCGGCGCGCCGGACGCGGCCGTCTGGGCCACCTGCCCGGACTGGCGCTCCTGCCCGCCACCACCGAACTGCTGGCCGTTGAGCACACCGCACGCCGTCAGGGTCACCACCAGACCGGGTGCGGCCACGGCGAGCGCGATCTTCCTTCGCATCCTGTGTCACCTTTACTTGTCGGGGTTCCGGGCCGGAGTCGAATGTACGGAGGCGACCTTCAGAATCCGTATAGCCCGCTATAACCACAGGCCACGGCGGCGGCGCGCCTCCCGGGCGAGCTCCTCCGCCTCGGCCAGACCCCGCCGGTCGCCGAGAGCGTCGAACTCTGCCACAGCGACGGCGATCCCGGCAAATGCCCCATCGACCTCATCGAGGTCGAGATTCGCGGCCGCCAGGACCAGCGACGCGCGGGCGGTCCCCCGGCGGTCGCCGTACTCCTTGAAGATCGCCAGGGCCTCCTCGGCCGTCGCCCGCGCCGCCTCCGGCACGCCGTCGGCGTGGGCCGCCCGAGCCAGCAGCAGCAGGCCGGAGGCCTCGGGCAGCCGGTCACCCAGCCGCCGGTCGATACGGAGGCCGCGCTCGGCGCAGTCACGTGCGGCGGGCAGCCGCCGCCGCTCCAGGTGGACCAGGGCCAGCTCGCGCAGGGCCGCCGCCTCCCCCCGGGGATCGCCCAGGTCCCGGTAGGCGTCGAGGCTGATCGTCAACAGGTCCTCGGCCCGCCGTACCGAGCCCAGCCCGCGCAGCGCGTCCGCCCGGCCCCGCGCGTCACCGGCCGACTCGAACTCGGCCAGGCACTCGGCCAGGCACCGCTCCGCCTCGGCGGGACGCTCCTGGGCGAGGAGGACCAGACCGAGCCGGTATCGGGCACGTGCCTCCTCCGACCTGTCGCCCAGGTCCCGGAAATGGGACAGCGCCGCCTGGAGGGCGCGGGCGGCGTCGTCCAGGCGGCCCTCGATCCGGTACAGGTCGGCCAGCGCCCTCAGCAGCAGCGCCTCGCCATGGCGGTGACCCGCCAGCCGCGCGGCCTCCAGCCCGATCCGGTTCGTCGCGTGCCAGTCCTCGTGGTGGGCCCGCAGCTCGAAGAACGGCGTCAGGTAGAAGGCCAGCCGCCAGGCGGCCTCGGCCAGCCCCGCGCGGTGGAAGTCCGCGACGGCGGCGACCAGGAATCCCCGTTCGGCCCCCAGCCACCGGGCCGACTCGCGCAGATGCGTCGTCTCCATGGCCATGCTCTGCTCCGCCGTACGGACGAGGGTCCGGCCGGTGCCCGGTTCGGCCGGCAGCAGCAGGCCGCGGGCCCGCCGTACCCGTTCCAGGACATCACGCGCGACCACGGCGAGCACCCGCGCCGCCGTGCCCTCCTCCTCGACGAGACGTTCGGCGGCGTAGAGCCGGGTGAGATCGTGCCAGCCGTACCGCTCCTGGCCCGCGTCGTCCAGCCCGCACGCCTGGAGCAGGCCGGCTCCGGCCAGCTCCTCCAGTGCCCGGTCCACCCGGAGACCGCCGAACGCCGCGGCGGCAGCCCACGGCGCGACGTCCGGCCCCGACAGCGCCCCGAGACGTCGCAGCAGCCGCTGCTCCTCCTCCGCCAGACCGCGATAGCCGAGGCCGAGGCTGCTCCGCACGGCCAGATCCCCGGCGGTCAGCTCGTCCAGCCGCCCGCGCTCGTCGCCCAGCCGTACGGCCAGGTGCTCCAGGGTCCAGCCGGGCCGCCGGGCCAGCCGGGAACCCGCGATCCGCAGCGCCAGCGGGAGGCCGCCGCACAGCTCGGCGATCCGCCGGGCGGCCTGCGGCTCGGCCCGCACGCGCGGCTCCCCCACCACCCTGGCCAGCATCGCCACCGATCCGGCGGTGTCGAGCACGCCGAGCTCGAAGGCGCGGGAGGCCTCCAGCCCGTACAGCGGGGACCTGCTGGTCACCAGCGTCAGGCAGCCCGGCCCGGTCGGCAGCAGCGGCCTGATCTGGGACTCGCCGACGGCGTCGTCCAGCACCACCAGCAGCTGCCGGGAGGCCACCATGCTCCGGTAGAGGCGCACCCTGTCGTCGAAGCCGGCGGGGACGGCCCCCTCGGGGCAGCCGAGGGAGCGCAGCAGGTCCTCCAGCACCGCGCCCGCGCCGGCCGGGCGGTTCCCCGCGCGGAGCGCGGCGTAGAGGCGGCCGTCGGGGAACTCCGCGCCCAGCAGCGTGGCGGCGTGGACCGCCACGGCGGTCTTCCCCGAACCGGCGGGGCCGTGCAGCACCAGATGGACCGGAGCGCCACCGGCCGCGGGCGCCTGCCGGGCGATCCAGCTCAGCACCTCCTCGCGGCCGGTGAAGTCGGCGATGTCGGGCGGCGTCTCCTGCGGAACGGCGCCGCGCTCCCGTACCTGCCCGGCCAGCACCTTGTCGTGGGCCGCCCGCAGGTCGGGGCCGGGCTCCAGGCCCAGCTCCTCCACCAGCACGCGGCGGGCGTCCTGGTAGACCGCGAGCGCCTCCGACCGCCTCCCCGCCTGGTGCAGCGCCAGGATGAGCTGCCCCCAGGCGCGCTCCCTGAGCGGGTAGGCGGCGACGAGCGCGCGGAGCTCGCCGACGACCTCGCCGTGACGCCCGAGTGCCAGGTCGAGATCGATCCGCTCCTCGGTCGCGCCGAGACGCAGCTCCTCAAGGCGTACGGCCTGCGTCCGCCGGAGCTCGCCGGAGTCGACATCGGCCAGCGCCGGTCCACGCCACAGCGCCAGGGCGCCGCGCAGCTCGTCGGCGGCCTCGGCCGTCCTGCCGGCGTCACGGGCCCGGCGCGCCCGCTCCACCATGCGGTCGAAGCGGTGCGCGTCCACCTGGTCCGGGGTGATCGCGATCAGGTACCCGCCGGGGACCGTGCGGATGGTCTCGGCGCCGACCAGGCGGCGCAGCGCGCTCACATAGACCCGCAGCACCGACTCGGCCGAGGCCGGCGGATCCTCGCCCCACACCACGGCGATCAGCCGGTCGAGCGTCACGACGTGTCCCGCGCGCATCAGCAGGGCGGCCAGGATCGCGCGGTGCTTGGCCGGGCCGGGCGCCGTGATCCGGTCGCCGTCGAGGATCTGGATCGGCCCCAGCACGCCGAACCGCACGGGACTATTCTCCCGCCGGGCGCACGTCGAACGAGCCGAACCTGACCCGCACCGCCGCGTCGCCGTCCGGTGCCGCGTGCACCCCGGTCTGCCCGGGGCCGTAGGGAGCGGCGTCGACGGCCTCGCCGGCGAGGGACTCGTTGACCCACATGCGCAGCAGGAGCCTCGCCCCGTCGGGACGGCATTCGGCGACGACCCGGTTGTCCGCCGACTGCTTGACCTCCGCTTTCCCGGCCGGGCCGTACAGGGCCGTGCCCTTCTGCCCGGCCTGCCGTTTGGTGATCGAGACCGTCCCGGAGCCGCTGACCGCGAACTCGTAGCGGTCACCGGTGCCGGCGTCGCCCCGGCACCAGACGCCGAACTCTCCCGAGCCCTCCGTCAGCCGCGCCGAGCCGCTGACGACCACTCCCCCCTCGGGCTCGTCCGGCGCGGGCGCCGACTTCCACAGCCGCCAGCCCGGATTGACGGTCAGGAGGTAGGACCCGTCCGCGACCTCCGCCCGCCCGGCGGTGGTGGAGCCCACCGACCAGGAGTGATCCGCGCCGCCGAAGTCGGCGTGGAAGGGCCACTCCCCGCCGGGGGACGCCACGGTCCGCCACGTCGCCACCCCGGCCGCCGCCACGGCGACGACGGCCAGCCCGGCGAGCAGCGGCGTCCGCCACCCGCGCCGTGCGGGCCGGGTCTCTCCGGGTGGGTCCGGAGGCCGGCCGGTCCAGGTCCGCTCGACCACCTGTGTGGCCGTCGCCGGAGTCACGCCCGGCCCGCCGACCAGCTCGCCGAGCAGTTCCGAGGCGCTCGGCCGGCGGGCCGGGTCCTTGGCCATGGCCCGCTCGACGAAGCCGCGGATCCGCCCGTCCAGACCGTCGAGGCGCGGCCCCTCGTTGACGATCCGGTAGAGGACCTCCGCCGGCGCCCCGCCGCCGAACGGCAGCCGCCCGGTCCCCGCGAACGCGATCACCCCGCCCCAGGCGTAGACGTCGGCGGCCGGTGTGAGCGTCTCCCCGCGCACCTGCTCGGGGGCCATGAACGCCGGTGTCCCCTGGATCCCCTGGCTCACCAGGCTGTCCCCCTCGACCAGCTTCGCGATCCCGAAGTCGATCACGCGCGGACCCATCGGCGACAGCAGCACGTTCGACGGCTTGAGATCGCGGTGGATCACCCCCGCCCCGTGGATCGCGTTCAGTGCGACCGCGATGCCGACCGCCAGGGCCTCCAGGTCGGAGCCGGTCATCGGCCCCTGTTCCCGTACGGCCTGCGCCAGGTCGGGGCCCTTGACGTATTCGGTGACGAGATAGGCCACGTCCCCGTCGAGCCCGGCGTCCAGCACGGGTGCCGTGCAGAATCGGGCCACCATGCGGGCGGCGGCGACCTCGCGCTCGAAACGCCGCCGGAAGTCCGGGTCGCGCGCCAGCTCCGGGTTGATCACCTTCACCGCGGCCAGGCCGCCGGTCGGGGTGCTGGCGAGGTGCACGGTACCCATGCCGCCGCGTCCGAGCACGCGCCGGAGCAGGTAGCCGCCGATCACCTGCGACTCGCCTGGTGCGGCCCGTTCCGAAGGGTTCATCGGAGTTAGCGTAGCTTTCCGGCGTTCCTCCCATTTTCCGGGTGTTCCTCACGCACCATCGGGGGAGGTCACCGTCAGGTCCGGTCGATGGGATGTGCTAGCTCCATGGCACCCGGTAGCACCTCAGGCGTGCAGTCGACGTATGAGCATGCCTGAGCCCGTTAATCCGACGCGGATCTCACAGCGTGATCTGCGCAACCGTTCGGCGGAGATCATGGACGCCCTCGAACGCGGCGAGCGATTCGCCGTCACTCGCAACGGCGACCACATCGGCGATCTGGTGCCCATCCGTCGCAGACGGCGCGCCGTCTCCCGCGCGGAGTTCGCCGCCATGTCCCGTGGCATGCCGCGCCTGGACGACCGGGATTACCGCGCCGACCTGGGGTGACACGCCCCGGGCTCGGCCCTCCGCACTGAGGGGTCATGCCGTACGGCGGAAGCGGGGGGCGTGACCCGAGGACCGGAGGCGGAGGCGTCAGCGGGGGGCGTGATCCAAGGACCGGCGGCGGAGGCATCGGCGGGGGGCCGCAATGCGCCTCGGCCGGGCAGGCGGGGGCCGGAAATGACAACAGCGGCGTCCCCCCTGAGGGGGCGCCGCTGACAGGGGGTCGCCCGCCCCGGCTCGGGTGAGCCGGTGGCCGAACGACACCGAGGTGGTGGAGGTGGCGGGAATCGAACCCGCGTCCTTCAACTCCAAGACAGGGCTTCTCCGGGTGCAGCCTGCTGTGCTTTTCTCAGCCCCGGCGTTCACACAGGCAAGACGCCGACGGGCTCAGCCACTGTTTGATTTCCCGATCTTCCCCGTGGCCGGGTCGATCGGTTGAGCCTCCTAGCGATGCCGGATCCGGGCCGGAGGCGCTCCCGGGCCGGCAGAAGTCACTCGCTGCTTAGGCGGCGAGTGCCAGGTTGCCCTGGCTGACTTCGGAGTGCGTCTTATTGGCACTTGTTGGTCGCGGTCACAGTGTTAACGAGGTTATGTCCGCAGTCCTCGACCCGCTTCCCCTGACTTGCAAAGCCAAAGTCGAAACCAGTCACCCCCCTGTTGAGTTGTCAACCCGGTCCCGAGGGACCGAGCTATCCGAAGATACCTGTTACAACACGGGTAACGCCAACTGAATTCCCATCCGGCAGGCCCTCCCCATGCCCGGGAGGCCCCATGGGGCCGCAGACGCCCGGAACCCCGGGGACGCGGCTCTGTCGCACGCGCCCCCGGAGCCGACCGGCAGGGTCGAGCCGGTCCGGACGGCAGGGCCTCCCCCGAGACGAAGCCCTGATCTCATCACGACGACCGAGCCCGCAACCCCCGAGCGGGGCTCAGTCACTTAGAAGGACGCAGACAGGACACGCGATGGTTGCTCGGAGTGATGACAATATTCCGCTGGGTCACAGTCCGGCGTGCAGGCCCCGGAAGAACCGCCCGGCGATGGCCGCCCCCGCCGTGGAGTCGGTGCTCTCCGCGAGCACCGCCACCGCCACGTCCTCCTGCCAGCCGACGAACCAGGCCAGCGGCTTGCGACCCTGTGTCGCGGAGGCGGTGATGCCGGAGACCGGGTCGCCCGGGGCCGCCGCCAGGCGGGCCGAGCCGGAGGTCACGCCGGCGCGCATGAGCGTCTTGAGGGTGCTGATCGTCTTGTCGTCGATCCTGATCGGGTCGGGGGTCTTCACCGGCTCGGCCTCGGCCGAGGGGTCCGGCGTCTTCGGCTCGATGACCAGGACGGGCGGATGCCAGGTGCCCGAGGCGACGGCCCCGGCGACCAGCGCCATGGAGAGCGGGCTGACCGAGACGTTCTGCCCGGCGATGGCCTTGGCCGTGGCGGCGTCGTTGGTCAGCGGCCGCATCCTGCCGCTGAAGGTCTTCAGCGGCAGGCTCCACTGCGCGCCGATCCCGAACCTCGCGGCGCTGGCCGCCAGCTCGGCACCGTCGATCTTGCGGGCCAGCGAGGCCAGCGCGGTCACGCAGCCAGTGGCGAAGTTGCCCTGGAGGCTCAGCGTGCTCCCGGCCGGCGGCGCGGCCTGATGGAACTGCGCGCCGCCGACGGTCCGGTCGACCGGGCAGGCGAGCTTCTGCTTGAGACTCACCTGGGCCTTGAGGAGTCCTTCGACGGACATGATCGAGAAGAGGCTGCCGGCGTGGAACTTCCCGGCGAGCGCGTGCCTCTCCTGGTGGTACTCCTTCGTGCTGGCGACGGCCAGCACGTTGCCGGTGGAGGCCTGGACCGCGACCAGCATGGCCGGCGAGCCGCCGAGCAGGGCGCTGTCGGCGACCTTCTGGATGGGGCGGTCGAGCGTGGTGCGCACCGACGAGGTGGCCCGGCCCGGACGCCACTTGCGCAGCTCGGCCACCGTCTTCGACGTCTTGGTGTCCAGGATGATCACGCTGGTCTCGGTCGAGCCGGTGAGGTATTCCTGGTAGGCCTTCTGCAGCCCGCTCCGGCCGACCGTGTCTCCGGCCCGCTGCGGGCCGCCGAGCTGCTGCTCGGTCTCCGGGGTGACGGCGGTGACGGCGCCGACGATCTGGGCGGGTGAGTCGGGGGCGACCGGCAGCGACTCCGGGCTTATCTGGAGGCCCGGGATCGCCTCAAGCTGGGTGCGGAGCTGGGCGTACTTGGCGCGGCCGAAGGTGACCAGCGGGACCTGGACGTTGGGGATCGCCGAGCGGATCCGGCTCAGCAGGCGGTCCTGCGGGAATCCAGTGATCTTGGAGAGCTGCCTGCAGACCGCGACCTCGTCCTTCAGCAGGGACGGGATGACGTTGGCCACGTAAAGGGTGGCCTCCTGCTGGAGCGGGTCGTTGTTGCGGTCGAGGATCGGCTGGCGCCCCTGCGGCTTGACGTCCACGGCGAACCGCTGGCCCTCGCGCAGCTGGGGGTGGATCACGCTGGGCGACCAGCGCACCTTCCAGTGGCCGTCCACCAGGTGCAGGGGGAGCTTTCCGGCGTACTCCCAGAGGGGGTTGTTCTCCCCCAGGTCGACCTCGGCCGCGAAGTCGGCCTCGGTCTGCTCCCCCGCGCTCCGGATCCCCTTGAGCTTGAAGCGGAACGAGGCCGCGTCAAGGTGGACCTTGGCGTCCTCCAGGGCCTGACGGACCGCCTTCTGGTCCCCGTCCGTGCGCCGGGCGGCCGCGGCGTAGTCGCCCGTCTGCCATCCGACCAGGAAGTCACGCACCGCCTCGTGGGCCGACGGCTCCTCGAAACACGCGGACAGCATGGGGACCGTCGCCGCCAGCGTGAGCGCCGCGGCGACGGCCCGCCGAGCCTTCCCCGTCACAATTACCTGTTCCTGTACCTCAGTGAGCGGGCCATCTCACGCTTGGCCTGATTCTCGGCCAGCGTCTGCCGCTTGTCCCAGTCCTTCTTGCCCTTCGCAAGACCAATCTCGATCTTGGCCTTGCCGTCCTTGAAGTAGATCGCGAGCGGTATCAGCGTGAGACCGCCCTCCTTGGTCTTGGAGACCAGCTTGTCGATCTCCTTACGGTGCAGCAGCAGCTTGCGGGTGCGGCGTGCCGCGTGGTTCGTCCACGTCCCCATGGTGTATTCGGGGATGTGGACGTTGATCAACCAGGCCTCGCCGTCCTTGATGACCGCGTAGCCGTCGATGAGGGAGGCGCGGCCAAGGCGCAGCGACTTGACCTCGGTGCCCTGTAGCACGAGACCAGCTTCGTAGGTGTCCTCGATGTGGTAGTCGTGCCAGGCACGCTTGTTCTGGGCGATGACCTTCCGCCCGGTCTCACGTGGCATGCCCCCGAGCCTACCGGGGACCGGAGCGGCGAGCCGCGCCCGAGAGCCCGAGCGCGCTCGACGGGCGAGCCATCAGCACGGCCGCGTCACACCCGCAGGTAGCGGCGGAGCGTGACGAACGAGGCGAGCACGCAGATGACCACACCGATGATCATCGTGAGGGTGATCACCGTGGCCACGGTCTCCCACGTGAGCGGGGTGTTGGCCAGGTACTCCTGCACCTTGTCGAAGAGGAACACCTTGCTGATGATCAGCAGCAGCGCGGCCACCACACCGCCCAGCAGGCCGGCGATGACCCCCTCCATCACGAACGGGAGCTGGATGTAGAGGTTGGAGGCGCCGACCAGCCGCATGATCCCGGTCTCGCGCCTGCGGTTGTAGGCGGACAGGCGGACCGTGTTGCCGATCAGCAGCGCGGCCGCGAAGACCAGGATGATCGCGACCACCAGGGCGGCCCAGCGGAGACTCTCCAGCAGCCCGAAGAACTTCTCCAGGATCGTCTTCTGGTTGACCACGTTGGAGACCCCGGCGGCGCCCTTGAGCCCGTCGATCACCGCGCCGTAGGTCTCGGGGTCCTTGAGCTTGATCCGGAACGACTCCGGCATGTCCCCGACCTGGATCGCGGAGAGCATCACGGTGTTGCCGGCGTTCTGCGCGCGGAAGTTCGCGTAGGCCTTGGCGGCGTCCTCGAACTCCACCCGCTCGACCTGCGGCAGGCTCTCGATCTGCGTCCTGAGCGCGGCCTGTTCCTGCGCGTTCACGCCGCCGCTCCCCTTGCACTGCGGGAAGGGGTCGTTCTTCTTGCACAGGTAGACCGAGACCTCGACCTTGTCCGACCAGAAGTCCTTCATGCCGGAGATCTGAGAGTTGATCATCAGGCCCACGCCCAGCAACGCCATGCCGATGGCCACGGTCACGATGACGGCGATGGTCATCGTGAGGTTACGGCGGAGGCCAATCCAGACCTCGGAGAAGATGAAGTTTGCCCGCATGCTCTTCCTGTCGCTCTTCTGGTCCTGGTCTCAGTACGCCTGGCCGTACACGCCACGCGACTGGTCACGGACGATCTTTCCGTCCTCCAGTTCCACTACGCGCTTGCGCATGGAGTCGACGATGGCCGCGTCGTGCGTGGCCATGACGACCGTGGTACCGGTCCGGTTGATCCGGTCGAGCACCTTCATGATGCCGATGCTCGTCGCCGGGTCGATGTTTCCGGTCGGCTCGTCGGCAAGCAGGATCATAGGCCGGTTGACGAAGGCACGGGCCATCGCGACCCGCTGCTGCTCGCCACCGGACAGCTCGTCGGGCATCCGGTGGGCCTTGCCCTCCAGGCCGACGAGCTCGACGACCTCGGGCACGACCTTGCGGATGAACCGGCGCGGCTTGCCGATGACCTCCAGGGCGAACGCGACGTTCTCGTAGACGTTCTTGTTCGGCAGGAGCCGGAAGTCCTGGAAGACGCAGCCGATCCGGCGGCGCAGGTGCGGGATCTTGAAGTTGGACAGTCGGGCGAGGTCCTTGCCGGCCACATGGATCGCTCCGGAGTTGGGGCGCTCCTCCTTCAGGACCAGGCGCAGGAAGGTCGACTTCCCGGACCCCGAGGGGCCGACGAGGAACACGAACTCGCCCTTGTCGACATCGACGCTGACGTGGTCCAACGCGGGCCGGTTCTGGTTCGCGTAGACCTTGGTGACATTATCAAAATGGATCACGGGCGCATCACGGCATGCCAGTCTAGGGGTTAGGACGGTCGCGGGAGTGGCAGAGGGCCACTTCCGCCTCTCGCCGGCCGGGGGGCGCCGGTCTTTACTCTTGATCGACGTTCCGGTTGGCCGGAGCCCAGTCTAGGGGGAAGACTGGCATGGAAAGTCCATAACGGAAACAAAACGATTCGGCACCCGGTAACGACCACATAAAGTAGTTCTTACCTCGGAGAGGGAGGACATCATGAGCTGTGAGGACCTGGTCTGCGCGGGGTGCGCCCACCCTGTGGCGGAGGGCCGCTGCCCGCTGTGCCGTGCCAACCGCGAGCGGATGCACCATCACGGACTGGGTGGGATGACCCCCGCGCTCGTCTCCCTGGCGCTGATCGCGCTGTTCTTCCTCACCCTCGCCCTCAAGCACCTCTCGGGCACCTGAGGCGTCTCACGGGCCTCTGAGACGCCCCCGGGGCGCCTCGCGGCCCCGGGGCGCCCGCCTTCACGGCCGGCCCTCATCGGCCGGCCCTCAGAGGACCGGGCCGGCTACTGGTCGACGCCCGACTCCTGGCGGCGGGTCCACCGGATCTCGGCCTCGATGAACTCGTCGAGGTCGCCGTCGAGCACCGAGCTCGGGTTGCCCGCCTCGGTGCCGGTCCGCAGGTCCTTGACGATCTGGTACGGGTGCAGCACGTAGTTACGGATCTGGGTGCCCCACGAGGTGGTGGCCTCGCCCCGGATCTCGTTCAGCGCCGCGGCCTCCTCCTGCCGCTTGCGCTCCAGCAGCTTGGACTGCAGGACCGCCATCGCGGTCGCCTTGTTCTGGAGCTGGGAGCGCTCGTTCTGGCAGGAGACCACGATGCCGGTGGGCAGGTGGGTCAGGCGGACGGCGGAGTCGGTGGTGTTGACGCCCTGGCCGCCGGGGCCGGAGGAGCGGTAGACGTCGACGCGCAGGTCGTCCTCGTTGATGTCGATGTGGTCGGTCGTCTCGACGACCGGCACCACGTCGACGCCCGCGAAGGAGGTCTGGCGGCGGCCCTGGTTGTCGAACGGGCTGATGCGGACCAGCCGGTGCGTGCCGTGCTCGCCGCGGAGCGTGCCGTAGGCGTAGGGGGCCTTGACCGTGAAGGTCGCCGACTTGATCCCGGCCTCCTCGGCGTAGGAGGTCTCGTAGACCTCCGTCGGGTAGCCCTTGCGCTCGGCCCACCGGATGTACATCCGCAGCAGCATCTGCGCCCAGTCGGCGGCGTCCACGCCACCGGCCTGGGAGTTGATCGTGACGACCGCCTCACGCGCGTCGTACTCGCCGGAGAGCAGGGTGCGGACCTCAAGGGCGCCGATGTCGCTCTTCAGGGAGGCCAGCTCGCGGTCGGCCTCCTCGCGGGTCTCCTCGTCGTCCTCGGCGGCG
The DNA here is from genome assembly GCF_002149035.1 of Streptosporangium minutum. Taxonomy (GTDB): domain Bacteria; phylum Actinomycetota; class Actinomycetes; order Streptosporangiales; family Streptosporangiaceae; genus Streptosporangium; species Streptosporangium minutum. The sequence goes on along the minus strand of NZ_NGFP01000160.1, from coordinate 1,561 downwards.
GCGAGCTCGTACAGGACGGCCAGGTCCTCCAGGCGCTGCCCCAGGGACTCGACCCTGTTGACCTCGCCCTGCAGGTAGGAGAGCTTGCTGGTGACCTTCTGGGCGCGCTCCTGGTCGTTCCACAGGTCGGGCGCGGCGGCCTGCTCCCCGAGCTCCTCGAGCTGCTTGCGTATCGCGTCGAGGTCGAGCACGTCCTGAATGCTGTTCAGTGTGCCGGTAAGCTCGGTGATCTCTTCTGCCGGATCGATGAGTGCCACGTCTGTAAAGGGTACGCGACCGCCGAACCCCGTTGTGTACGGCTCGCGCCCCCGCCATGGCTAGCATGGGCCCGCGAGGGACCATCGGGAGGCGGACGTGCGAGAACGTGGGCGACGGGATCTGCTCGTGCTCGCCCTCGCCCTGATGACCGCGACCGCCGCGTGCTCGGGCTCCGGCGGCACCTCCGCTGGGCAGGGCCGTCCGGCGACCGGTTCCCCCCTCGTCCCCGCCGCCCTGCCCGCGCCCCGGGTCACGCTCGCGGAGGCGGAGAAGGAGCTGGCGGGCCTCCTGAGCGCGCAGGAGGTGCTGAGCCGCGCCACACCGCGCCAGGACGCCGACGACAGGAACATGCTGGAGCTGACCGACGACGGGCAGGCGGCCCTCGCCCAGGTCGCCCTCAACGGCCCGGCGGGCGTCGCTCCCCCGCACTACACCTGGGGCAGGCCGCAGGTGCTGGTCCCGCGGGTGCAGCGGGCTCCTTTCTGGTTCGCCGCGATCGTGAACCGCACGGATCCGGCGGGCGAGGTGCGCCCCGCCGTACTGACTCTGATCAAATACGCCGGGGAGCGGTGGACCCTCAGCTCCGCCTCCCTCCTGGAGCCCGGCGCGCGAATACCGGAGGTCGCCAAGGACGCGGAGGGCTACGCCACCGCGCTGGACTACGAGGACACGAGCGTCGAGATCAGCCCCCGGCTCATGGCCCCGCTCCACGCGACCTCCGCCGAGGAGGGCACCGAGGGGTTCACCGCCGGGCTGATCGAGGCGGGCCCGCACACCACCGGCTACGCCGACGAGATCGCGGCCAACCGGCTGGACTACAAGAAGGAAGACTGCCTGGGCTACGACTCGATCTTCGCCGCGAGCAACTATCCGGTGTACGCGCTGCGCACCGCCGGTGGCGGCGCCCTGGTCACCTACTCGCTGGTCAGGACCACCACCGTGACCTCCAAGGTGGAGCCCTGCGCGGAGATCGTGGTGCCGCCGGACGCCAAGCGTCTGGTCAAGGAGCGCCGTGCCTCCAAGGAGCTGCGCACCGTGGAGCTGCAGCAGTACGTGAGCACCGTCCCGGCCAAGAACAGCCGCAGGCCGGCGAAGATCATCGGTTATCTGGGCGGCATCACCAAGGTGTACGTCTCCTGAGGCTCCCCCGCCGGCGGGCCCCCTCGGAAGACCCGGCCCTTCGGTGCTCCGGCCTCTGAAAGACCCGGCCCCTCGGAAGACCCTGCCCTCCGGAAGACCCTGCCCCTCGAAGCTCCGGCCCTCCGGAAGACCCGGCCTTCCGGAAGCTCCGGCCCCTCGGAAG
>NZ_NGFP01000016.1 GCF_002149035.1 Streptosporangium minutum | reverse complement strand
GCGGCGGGGGATGAGCGGGGCAGAGCCCGGGGCGCCTGTGCCGTCCTGGCTCCGGTGTCTTCTCAGCCGCCGCCCTCCGGTGCGAAGTAGTCACGCAGCAGGGCGATCTTCCCGTCACGGAGGCGGAAGATCTGCACCAGCGACACGGTCGTGACGCCTGCGGGCCCGTCGAAGGCGGTGTCGATCTCGATGACGAAGACGTCGGGGTCGGCGGTGGTGTGCAGCACGTACCGGGACTTCTCCACGTTCACCGTGCGGCCGGTGTCCGGGGCTGAGCGCTCGTAGTACGCGGCCATCTCCCTGCGGATCTCCTCGCGCCCCTCCAGCCGCCTCGGGAAGGCGCCGCCGGCCGGGGCCAGGGGTGCCTCGAAGACGCCGTCGACGGTGAACATCTCGGCCAGCGCGGCGGCGTTCCTGGTCATCGCTCCGGCCCAGACGTAACGCTCGAAGATCTCCTGGGGGGTCGCCATGGCGCACTCCTTCACTTGGGGAGGCGCAGAAAGTTACACCATCCGGCCCGAGCGGGTCACGGGGAGAGCGGGGGCGGGACGCCCGTGAGGCCGGGGCGATCACTGACCAGGCGACGCATCGTGGCCCGACCGCGCGACGGCCAGGTCGTCACGGTCGACGGAATCCGGGGGTTCTGGAGCTGTGACCCGGGTCTGTCAATACCTCGCAGGTCACCTCCTCGGTGGACTCCGTGCAGACGCGGCAGGCCGTTCCCGGACGGAATCGTTGGGGGCATGCGACTATCCAGACTCCAAATTGCGGCGTTGACCGCGTCCGTGCTCACGTTCATCGCCGCATCGGCCACAGAGGCGCTGCCCTCACTGTCCTACACCACCGGGTTCGCGCCGCATTGGGTGACGGCCGCCGCCGCCCTGGCCGGTGCGGGCTTCGCCGTCTTCGAACGGCCGGTCGCCGTGGGCTGGCTCTCGTCGGTGCTGTTGCTCTGGTCGGCGGGTGGGCTGGTGCTCGACTGCTTCCGCGCGTTCTTCGCGGTGACCGGGATACCGGCGGGGGAGTTCGCTCGGGTGGACGGGCCTGGGATGGCGGGACGGGCACTCAGTCTCGCTGCCACCGGGCTCGTCGGGGCGCTGGTGCTGCGGCGCACCCGGCTGCCGAGCGGGCCGTGGCTCGGTTACACGGCCTTCGCGCTCGGGTTCGTCTATCCGACGGTCAAGCTGTACTGGTCGCTGGGCGGGTCGTTCCTGCGCCCCGCCGACTACTCCGAGGGATTTCCGTACGGTGAGTTGATCATGCTGGGCATCGGGGCGGTCGGATCGTTGGCCCTCGTTCAGGCGTGGGGGAGGCGGCTGCCGCGCGGGCTGGTGCTGTTCGGCGGTTGGACGGGAGCCGCTATGTTGAGCACCATGGGGAGCATGTCCGTGTTCGGCACCCTCTCGCAGCTCATGGGGGTGACCGACGGGCCGGTGCCGCTCGGTGACGCCTCAGCGGTCGTCATGGTCTCCTGCGTGTACGGGAGCTGGCTGCTGTTCGGGCTCGCGGTGGCCGGGGCCACGCTGGCCTACCAGCGGCAGACCGCCAGAGGGTGCGCGCGGTGATGCGGTGGGTGGCGGCGCCGCGGGCGTTCGACGCTGTGGCCGCGTTCGTGGTCGGGGTACCACTGTTCCTGCTCTCGGTCGTGGTGGCGGTGCTGTCGGTGCCGGGGGAGCGGGCGGCGATCCTGGTGGCGGCCTGCCTGCTGGCGCACGTGGCGTTCGCCTTCCGCCGGGACCTGCGCGCATTCTTCGTGATCGCCGTGGCGCTGGCCGTACAAGCAGTCGTGACCGGGCTCTTCATCGTCTTGCCGACCGTTGTGCTCTTCCCGCTCGCCCTCTACTCCTGCACCGCGTACGGCAGGTCGTACCTACCCGTGGTCGTGGGGCTGGCGGGGGCGGGACTGGCCGCGGCCAGGTTCGCCACGGACTCCAGCGTCGCGGCCGCTCATCTGGGACCGGATCCGTGGATGCTGCTGGGTCTTCTGGTGGCCGTTGTGGTGGCGGCCTGGGGGCTCGGCCTGTACCGCAGGACTCAGCTCGTCTACGTCAACCTCCTGAAGGAACAGGCCGGCGTGTCAGCCGCTCAGGCCACCCTGGCGGAACGGGCCAGGATCGCCCGCGAGATGCACGACGTGGTGGCCCACGCCCTGGCCGTCATCGTCGCCCAGGCCAGAGGTGGGCGGCTGATCCCCGAGCGCGCCACCGAGGTGCTGGCCACGGTGGAGGAGACCGGACGCCAAGCGCTCACCGAGATGCGCGGCCTGGTCGGCGTGCTCCGCTCGGACACCGCCGTCGGCTCCGAGGCCGGCGATCTGCGGCCGCAACCGGGGCTGGCCGAACTCCCGGAGCTGCTGGATCGGGCTCGCGCGGCCGGGCTCGCGGTGACCATGACCACCGCCGGTAGGGCGCGGCCGATCGGGCCGGGGGCAGAGCTGGCGCTCTACCGGGTGGTCCAGGAGGCGTTGACCAACACGCTCAAGCACGCGGGCGGCGGAGCGAGCTCGTCGGTCAGATTGTCGTGGACGCCGGTGGATCTGGAAGTGACCGTGGCGGACGACGGCCGGGCTCCCGCGCCGACCGCGGGCACGGCGCCGGGCAACGGGCTGGCCGGGATGCGCGAGAGACTGCTGGCGGTCGGTGGCACGCTCTCCGCCGGAGCCGCAGGGGAGCGGGGCTTCGTGGTGACGGCCCGCTTGCCGTACCAGAAGGGCGCAGTGTGACGATCCGGGTGTTCGTGGTGGACGACCAGGACCTCGTGCGTACCGGCACGATCATGGTCATCCAGGCTCAGGGCGACATGACTGTCGTGGGGGAGGCGCGTGACGGCCTCGAGGCACTGGCCAGGCTCGGGAAGGTCGTCGCCGACGTGGTGCTCATGGACGTGCGGATGCCTCTCCTCGACGGTGTGGAGGCCACTCGCAGGCTCCTGGCCGGGGGCGGGCCCAAGGTGATCGTGCTCACTACGTTCGACCTGGACGAATACGCCTTCGCCGCGCTCCGTGCGGGCGCCTCGGGGTTCCTGCTCAAGGACGCGCCCGCCGAGGAGATCGTGGCCGCCGTCCGGACCGTGTACGAGGGTGACGCGGTCATCGCACCCTCCACCACCCGGCGGCTGCTCGACCACGTCGCCCCCACCCTGCCGCTGCCGGCCGATCCGCCCATCCCCCTCACGGACCGCGAGCGGGAGGTCCTCCAGCACATCGCGCAGGGCGAGACGAACGCCGAGATCGCCGGGCGCCTCTTCCTCTCGGAGGGCACGGTCAAGACCCACGTCGGCCGCATCCTGGCCAAGCTCCAGCTCCGCGACCGTGTCCAGGCGGTCATCTGGGCCTACGAACATGGCCAGATCCCCCGCATATGAGCATGGTCCCAATGGGCTGCTCCATGCGGACCTCGATGAGGCTGCCCGCGACCAGGTCGGGCGTCTGCCGCCTGAAACGCCGCCCGGTTCGAGCACCGCTCGGTCAGATCGCCGACGCTTCTCCCGCCGGCCCGGCACCATCGTTTTCTCGTGATCTGTCCGGACGGGTGTTTCCGAAGTACCGTTCGGTTGTCGTGTACCGGGCCGTCGCTTCGCCGTACCTCCACCGACGCGCGTCCGGAGGACGAGCCGGGGCACCGGCCCCCGAACCCGTGGCCCGGAGCGCAGGCCGGGACGTCGTCCATGAGTGGCCGGGGCGGCCGGATCGGTCCGCAGGCTGTCCGGCTTGTGCCTTCAGCCGCCGGCTTCCGTCCTGGATGCTGGGCAGGTGAACAGAGCACTCGTCGTCATCGACGTCCAGGAATCCTTCCGGCGGCTTCCCGACTGGGAGTTCGTCTCGCAGCCGGCCATCGTCACGCAGGTCAACCGGCTGGTGGCGGGCGCGCGGGCTCACGACGAGCTGGTGGTGTGGGTACTGGGTTCGCGGCCGGGGTCAGGAACGGTGTTCGACCCGGCTCGGGGATATGTCCGCCTGATGGAGGGGCTTGATCCGCGCGCCGGGGAACCGGTCATCACCAAGACGGCGCACAACGCCTTCACCACGACGAACCTGCACCAGATGCTCACCGCTAGAGGGGTGAGGGAGCTGACCGTGTGCGGCATCAGGACCGAGCAGTGCTGCGAGACCACCGCCCGGATCGCCTCCGACCTGGGATTCGAGGTGGTCTTCGCCGTCGACGCCACGGCCACGACCCCGATCCCGCACCGCGACGCGTCAGCGGATCTGCCGTTCGCGGAATTGGTGGCGGACCCGCGGACGCTGGGAGTCGCCGACGTCATCGCCCGCACCGAGTATGCGCTGGCCGGCCGGTTCGCGGCCATCCGGACCGTCGACCAGGTGATCGGAGACTAGGCTCGGCGACCATGGCGCGCGTTGTCTTCCTGCTCGTCCCGTCGGTCCACCTGCTCGACGTGGCGGGACCGGCCCAGGTCTTCTCCACGGCGGCAGACCTCGGCCACGCCTACAAGCTCGTCTACGTCTCCGCGGAGCAGGACGTCGCCACCGTACAGGGGCTCCCGCTGCGGGCCCAGACGCAGTGGCCCGAACTGGACGCCGACGACCTGATCGTCGTGCCGGGCTGGCGCGGGCCCGTCCGGATGCCGGACGCCGGGACCTTCGCCCGGTTGCGCGACCATCATGCGACCGGCGGCACGCTCGCCGGGGTGTGCGCGGGCGCTGACGTGCTGGGCAGGGCCGGGCTGCTCGATGGTCGCCGCTGCACAACGCACCATACGGTCCAGGATGAATTGGCGCGCCTGTACCCCAAGGCACACGTGGTCCGGGACGCACTGTATGTCGCGGACGAGCGGGTGGTCACCTCGGCGGGAGTGGCCAGCGGCATCGATGTGGCGCTGCACCTGCTCAGCGTGCGCCACGGCCCGCGCGTCGCGGGGCAGGTGGCCCGCACCATGGTGGTCCACGCCCACCGCGACGGCGCGGCCCGGCAGATCAGCATGATGTTCCGGCACCGTTCGCATGTCGACGAGACCGTGCACCGCGTCCAGGATCTGATCGACACACAGTTCACCGAACGCCTCCCGCTCAGCCTGCTCGCCCGGACGGCACGTTGCAGCGAGCGGACCGTGACCCGGCTGTTCCGCGACGCGACCGGCCTGACGCCGCTGGCATACCAGACCGCGCTACGGCTGGAGCGGGCCGAACATCTCATCACCCAAGGGGCCACGACCGAGGCGGCGGCACGCGACGTCGGCTACGAGGACGCCCGCATGCTACGCCGCCTGCGCGCCCGCACCGGGGCGCGGGCGACCAGGTGAGTGTGAGGTCGTGGTCTTATCCGGGAACGCCGAGAATTCCCGCCGGCACCTCCACCTCGACCAGGCCTGCTCATCCAGCGGCCAGTCCGTACGGGCCAGGTGGTGCTCGCGCCACACCGGCAGGACCATGTACATCAGCGTGGCCGGGCCCACGTTGACGAGTGGTTCCTTGGTACGCGGGTGCTCGGCCAGGACACCGAGCAAGTCGGCGTCGCCTGTCTGCAGAGCGCACATGAATGGGCGCTCCAGGGCGTTGCGGGTCAGGTGGGGGCAGGACCGGACCGCCGTCCCCGGACTGGCCCTTCCGCTCCCACCAGGCATCCGCGTCCAAGCCTGTTACGTCATCTACGTATAGTGACGGCCATGGCATGCCGAATCAGTGAACTGGTCATCGACGCCGCGGACCCCGACCGGCTGGCCGCATTCTGGAGCGACGTCCTCGGCTACGTCGAGCTCGATCGGGAGGCCGACGGCAGCATCGAGATCGGTCCGCCCGACACCGGTTTCGGCGGCCCGCAGCCCACCCTCGTCTTCAGCCCGGCCAGTGCCCCCCGGACGGGAAAGCTTCCGCTGCACATCGATGTCAACGCCACCGACCGCGACCAGGATGCCGAGCTGGAACGACTGCTCGCTCTCGGCGCCAGGCCCGTCGACATCGGCCAGACCGGCGCGGAAAGCTGGCACGTCCTGGCCGACCCCGAGGGCAACGAGTTCTGCCTCCTGCGCACCCGGCTCAAGCCCCTGTGACGATTGCACCGCTTCCCGCTCACCGGCGTGCTTCCTGAAGAAGATCGGCTCACGGTGGCGGGTCCTGCCCGCGCGAATCATCGACCTGAACATAGGTCGGCGGGACCGGCTCGGCGGTGTCCTCCGCGATTACTCACATGCGGCTTGAACTGCATGGATGGAGTATTCGGCAGGCGCAATCCTCGGATCGTTTTTTGAAGGCTTTTCTTAAGGCCCGATTTCGGACAGCCAAATAAGCGTGGCGCCTGTCCGGCGTTCGGAATTCGTTACCGACCCGATAAACAGCGAAAGCTTATTTCCAACCTGAAAAAGCGGAAATTTTCATCGTCCCAGATGAGGCCCGGAAGAGCGGTTTCACCTGCCGCCGGAGCCGCCGGCCGGGGTGCGGGTAATCGGGAACGGGCGGAGAGGACGGTCGCCCATCGGCATCTCCGTGCCCTTTCTCCCCATTGACACCATCGAGACATTTGGCGAAACTTCAACAGTTTTCATCGGCTTCCAGCAGCGTCAGAAAAGCCCGTCAGGCTCATGAACGGGCACCCGGGCAGGTAACCCGTTGCGGTTTTCCGGATGACCACCATCGCCGTTTCCGGCTCACTCACGGCCGGGCGGGGGAGGCGCCGGCGCTGCGGCCACAGGTGCGTGGGGACGTCGACCACGCCTGCCCGGCGCCATCGAGGAGAGAACCCGCCAGCCGATAGCAAGGAGCCCGACGGTGGACAGGAAGAAGGAGGGTTCGGCGCCGGCCCGGCCGTTACCTGGGACCCAGGAGGCCGAGGACGCGCGGCTCGCCCTGCACGGCGGCAGCCCCGTCCGGCGCACACCGTGGCCGACCTACGACAAGGGGGCCGTCTTCGTCCATCCCGAAGACGAAGAGGCGGCGTTGCGCGCCATCCGCAGCCATCTCTATTTCCGCTACGACTACCGAGCCCAGCAGGAGACCGAGTGCGGCAAGTTCGAGGAGGAACTGTGCCGCTACTTCGGAAGCAAGCACGCGCTGGCCGTGTCGAGCGGCACCACCGCGCTCGCACTCGCCATCATGGCGGCGGGGATCCCGCAGGGCTCCCTGATCGCCTGCCCCGGCTTCACCTTCGTCGCCACCCCCAGCGCCATCGTCCTCGCCGGATGCACGCCCCTCCTGGTGGAGGTGGACGAGAACCTCCACATGGACCTCGCTGACCTCCGCCGCCGCTGGACACCCGAGATCAAGGGGATCCTGGTGGTCCACATGCGCGGCTTCGCCGCCGACATGGAGGCGCTGACGCGCTTCGCCGCCGAGATGGGCGTGCCGGTGTTCGAGGACGCCGTGCCGGCCCTCGGCGCCGAATTGAAGGGCCGCAAGCTCGGCACCTTCGGCATCGCGGGCGCCTTCAGCACCCAGTCGGACAAGTCGCTCAACTGCGGCGAGGGCGGTTTCCTGGTCACCGACGACAGCACGCTCTTCGCCCGCGCCGTCGTGCTCTCGGGCGCCTACGAAGGGCGCCTCCGGCGGCATTTCCCGGACGGTGAGCCGCCGATCAGCACCGATCTCGACCTGCCGCTGCTCAGCTTCCGCATGGACGAGATCCGCGCCGCCCTGCTGCGTGCCGAAATGGAGCGGCTGCCGATCCGCCTGCAACGCTTCCGCAGCAACTACGCCTACGTGTCCGCGGCGCTCTCGGACCTCACCGAGATCGCGATCCGGCAGCCGGTGGCCCCCGGCGCCTACCTCGGCGAGGCGTTCATCTTCCGCGTTCCGGGCGGGGACGCGAAATGGTTCGCCCACGCGCTCTGCTGCGAGGGCATCGACGCGCGCAACCTCGGCTCCGACGAGGACACCAACGTGCGGGTCTTCTGGAACTGGCGGTTCATGTTCGACACCAAGGACGTCGCGACGATCAAGGCGCTGCTGCCGGACACCAAGCGGTACCTGGAGGAGGCCGTCGACATCCCCCTGTCCTCCAGCCTCTCGGCGGAGGACTGCGATCACCTGGTCAAGGCGGTCCGCAAGGTGGCGGGCGCCGTCGGACCGGACCGGCGCCGGCCGGACGCGGCGCGGGACGGCCGTCGCAACGGCCGCGATCACGCGCCCGACGGCCAGGGCGCGGGCCGGCAGGGAGAACCCGCTCCGGCGACCGCGGCGGCCCCGGCCCCGGCGACCGCCGCGGCCTCGGCTCCAGCCCCGGTCCCGGCGACCGTGGCGGCCTCGGCCCCGGCCCCGGTCCCGGCGACCGCGGCGGCCCCGGTCACCGCGGCGGCCGATACCGTCCGGGCCGGGCAGGGGCGATGACGGCCCCCGCGGAGAAGGGCACGATCCCGCGCCTCGCCCTCGCCGGGATCTTCGGCGGGCTCTTCTGCGGTTACCTGGGCCTCACCGCGGCGATCCCGGTGCTGCCGGGCTTCGTCCGGGACAGCTTCGGCGCCACCGACGTCGCCGTCGGCATGGTGGTGATGGCGACGGCGCTCACGGCACTGCTCGTACGGCCCGTCTCCGGCCACCTGGCGGACCGGTACGGCCATCGTCTCGTCATGCGGCTGGGCGCGCTGATCGTCGCCGTGGGCGGCGCGCTCTACTTCCTGCCACTCGGTCTGACCGGCCTCATCGCGGTCCGCCTGCTGCTCGGCGTCGGCGAGGCGTCGCTCTTCACGGCGGGCGCCGTCTGGGTCGTGTCGCTCGCGCCGCACCACCGCCGCGGGCAGCTGATCGGACTCTACGGCGTCAGCATGTGGGGCGGGATCTCGGTGGGGACCTTCCTCGGCGCGACGCTGCTGCCCCTCGGCTACGGCGCGGTGTGGGGCTTCAGCGTCGCCGCCGCGCTCATCGGGCTCGCGCTGATCAGCTCGGCTCCCGTCCCCCCGCGCACCGAGCAGCCGAGCGGGGGACACGCCCTGCTGGTGCGCCCGGCGCTGCTGCCGGGGGCGGCGCTCGCGCTGGCCGCCGCCGGGTACGCCGGCCTCGCCGCCTTCGTCGTCCTCCACCTCCAGGCCCGCGGCATCGATTCGGGCGTCGTCGTGCTCAGCTGCTTCAGCGCCGTCTACGCCGGCACGCGGCTGTTCATCGGCCACCTGCCGGACCGGCTCGGGCCGCGCCGCGTCGCGGCCTGGTCCGGCGTCGGCGAGGCCGCCGGCCTCCTGATCATCGCCTTGGCCCCGAACCTGCCGGTCGCCGTGATCGGCAGCCTGGTCATGGGAGCCGGATTCTCGCTGCTGCACCCGTCCCTCGCCCTGATGGTGATGAACCTCACCGAGGCGTCGAAGCAGGGAGCCGCGATCGGCGCCTACACCTCCTTCTGGGACCTGGGCCTGAGCGTCTGGGGGCCGGTGATCGGAGCGGTCGCGACCGGCTTCGGGTACCCCGCCGTGTTCGTGGCCGGCGCCGTTTGCGCGGTGGCGGCCGTGGCCGTGGCGCTGTGTGTCCGCCGGCCGGACACGCAGCCGGCGGTCGTGAGCTGAGTCAGGAGCACGCCATGGACGCATCACCACTCAAGATCCTCTGCATCACCGGCTGGTGCCGCAACGGCAGCACCATCATCGGCAACGTCCTCAACGAGATCCCTGGGTTCTTCCACGCAGGGGAGCTGCACTTCCTGTGGAAGAACGCCGCGGGCAGGGGCGCCAACAGCTCGTGCGGCTGCGGCAGGGAGCTGACCGAGTGCCACCTCTGGTCGGAGATCCTGCCGCTCGGCCGGCCGGCCGGGGTCTCGGTGGAGGACCACGCCGAGACCGTCGTCCGCCGCCAGCTGGCCTACGTCCGGACGCGGCACACCTGGCGGGTGCTCGACCGCGGGCTGCACTGCGACGAGATCCGCGAGCACGCCGCCCTGATGGCGCTGACCTACCGTGCCATCGCCGAGCGGACGGGTGCGGGCGTGATCGTGGACACGACGAAGATCCCGGGCGAGGCGGCCCTGCTGGCGCACCTCGAGGGGGTGACGCCCTACTACGTCCACCTCGTACGCGACCCCCGGGCGGTCGCCCAGTCGTGGAGCCGGCCGAAGCAGTACTGCTACGTCATGCCGTCCAGGACGAGCACGGCCTACTGGCACGGCTTCAACGTGGCCTCGCAGGCGATCACCCGGCGCCATCCGGAGCGGTCGCTCTTCCTGCGCTACGAGGAGTTCGCCGCCGACCCGGCCGGGACGATCGACGCGCTGCTCCGGCTCTGCGGCGCCGACCCCGCCGCCAATCCGATGCGGGGCCGGACGATCGAGCTTCACACCAACCACACGGTCACCGGCAATCCGGATCGCTTCAGCACCGGCGTCACCGTCATCCGGGATCGGGACGACTCGTGGAGGACCGGCCTTCCACTGCCCGCCAGGCTGACGGCGGCGGCGCTCTCATGGCCGCTCTTCCGGCGTTACGGCTACAGGTACGGCGGCACGCTCCTCGCCGGTCCGCGGCGGGCCGGCGCCGCGGCGCCGCGGGCGACCGAGAAGCGGTAGGGCTCGGGCGGCAAGCTCGGGAGACAAGGAGGAGGACGATTGGATCTGGGGCTTGGGAACAAGGTCGCGCTCGTCGCCGGCGGTTCGAGCGGCCTCGGCCTGGCCACCGCCAAGGAACTGGCCAGGGAGGGCGCGCACGTCGCGATCGGCGCGCGCGACCGCGACCGGCTCGCCGAGGCCGAACGCGGTATCAAGGAGGTGGCGCGCGGCCGCGTCCACGCCACGAGCGTCGACGTCACCGACCGGGCCGCGGCGCGCCGCTGGGTCGACGAGGTCGCCGCCGACTTCGGCGCGCTCCACATCGTCCTCGTCAGCGGCGGCAGCCCGCAGATCGGCACAGCCTCGCAGTTCGAGCCGGCGGAGTACCAGGCGGCCGTCGACGGGGTGCTCCTCCCGGCGGTGAGCCTGGCCCTCGCGGCGCTGCCGCACCTCAGGGCCGCGGGATGGGGCCGGCTGCTCTTCGTGGCCTCGGAGACGGCGAGCGTTCCCGTCGCCCGGCTGGCGCTCTCCGGTGTGGCGCGCGCCGCCATCGTGCGGTTCGCCCAGTCCCTAGCCTCGGAACTCGGCAGCGACGGCATCACCGTCAACGTGCTGGCGCCCGGCACAACCCGTACCCCGCCGGTGGAGCGGGCGGCCGCGAAGCTGGCCGAGGGCGGCGACGTCGAAGCCCGGCTGCGCGCCATGGGCCATCACAACGCCCTGGGCCGTCTCGCCCGGCCGGACGAGTTCGCCGCCGTCGCGACCTTCCTCGCCGGTGAGCGGGCCTCCTTCGTCACCGGCGGGATCCACCTGATCGACGGCGGCGCCAGCGTGACGGGACCTGAACTGCCCCACCTCACGGCCGCGCGCAAGGACACCTACACATGACGACCGCGGCGATCCTCACCGGAGGATCCTCCCGGAGACAAGGAAGGAACCTGTGATGTCGACGACCAGCCACACCTACACCGAGAGGGACGTCGGAGACTTCTTCGACCAGACCCTGCAGACCTATCTGAGCTTCTGGGATGGCGACGGCGTCCTGCACACGGGCTACTTCGCGGACGACGCGGACGACGACTACCTCGCGGCCGCCGAGCGCACCTCCGAGGTCCTGGCGGCGGAAGCGAAGATCGACGGCTCCTCCCGCGTGCTCGACGTGGGCTGCGGCTGCGGCAACTTCATGATCCATCTTGCCGAGCGCTTCGGCTGCCGCGGCGAAGGGCTCGACCTGAGCAGGGAGCGCATCAAGTTCGCGCAGGAGAAGCTCGCCGGGGAGAAGCGGCTCGACATCGAGTTCCGCCACGGCTCGGCGACGCAGATGCCCTACGAACCCGGCAGCTTCAGTCACGTCGTCAGCCAGGACGCGCTCTGCCTCGTGCCCGACAAGCCGCGCAGCCACACGGAGATCCACCGCGTTCTCAGGCCCGGAGGCGTCTTCGCCTTCTCCGACTTCCTCCAGCCCAAGAAGGAGATCGGCGAGCGCGCCCGCAAGCACGTCTACGACCGGGTGAAGTGGAACGGCGGCTACTCGCTCGTCGGATACCAGTCGGCCCTGGAGGAGGCCGGGTTCGAGATCATCCTCGCCCGCAACCTCGAAAGCCACATCAGGCAGACCTACCGCGTGCTGGGGAAGACGGCGCGGGAGCGCGCCGAGGCGACGCCGGACGCCGCGGCCCGGGAGTGGATGCTGGCCTTCTCCGTGTCCTGCGAGGAGATCCAGCTCGCCATCGACGACGGGGAGTTCGGCTGGGGACTCTTCGTCACCCGCAAGCGGGGCAGTGCCGCGCCCTAGCGTCGAACTCACTAGCGAGGAAGCAGCCATGCAGCGGACAGATGGTATGAAGCAGACGATGGCCGAAGTCGTCGCCCAGCGGAAGACGGAGATGTCGCCGGGCCGGATGTTCGTGGAGGCCTGTGCCGCCAAGGGACTCGAGGCCTCCGTCGAGTACGACGTGACGATCACCGACTCGTTGACGAGCTCGCGGCGGAAGCCGCGCTATCCGGCACGCAACATGCTCAAGGTCGTCGATCTCTCCAGGGACCCGCGGCGGTACTACTGGCACGAGAGCCCGCCGCGGCCGGGCGATCCGGAGGTCAACGACGCCGGGCTGAGGCGCGAGGCGGCGAGCCGGTTCCACAAGTCGCCGGTTCCGGAGCTCCACGCCACCACCGCGTGGGTCCAGGTCCCGCCGGACCTGTGGGAGGACGCCGAGACCTTCGAGTCCTTCATCAACTACCGGCTGATCGTCCGCCTCGGCACGGCCGAGAACGACACGATCATCCGCGGCAGCGGCGGGCTGCTGAACATGCCGGGGATCGCACGCATGACGTCGAAGGGACCGTTCGGCTCGACGATCCTCGCGGCGTGCAACGAGGCGGAGCAGATGGGGGGCACGGCCGACGGCCTCATCATCAACCCCGTCGACTACTACACGTTCATGGGGAACGGCCGCCTGATGGACGACCTGGAGCAGAACGGCGTGTTCATCGTGCGGACGCGCCTGGTCGACCCGGGGACCGCCATCGTCGGTGACTTCGGGCACGGCGCCCTGCTGTTCGACGCCGGACGCTCGGTGATCCGCTTCGCCGAGCCGCCCCCGGGGACCTTCGCCGAGCCCGGCATCGCACTCATGGCCGAGATCTACGAACGGCTCGTCATCAACCTTCCGACCAACTTCTTCATCGTGAGCCTGTAACGGAGAGATATGTCGGCGATGCCCCCTCCACCTGCGGAACCCCTGCTGCACGATCCTGACGTCCTCGTCATCGGCGGCGGCATCGTCGGCCTGTTCTGCGCCTACCACCTGCGCCTCGGCGGCAGCAGCGTCACCGTGGTGGAGCGCGGGCCGGTCGGCGGTCCCCAGTCCTGCTCCTACGGGAACACCGGCTTCGTCGGCACGCAGGGCGCGGCTCCCCTCGCCGAGCCCGGTGTGCCGGCCCAGGGGTTGCGCTGGCTGCTGAACCCGGAGAGCCCTTTCTCCATCAGGCCGCGCTGGGACGGCGAGCTGCTGCGCTGGCTCTGGCACTTCCGCCGCGCCTGCAACGACGAGGACGCGAACGCCGCCTTCCGCGTGCTGGTCGACATGAAGAAGCGGAGCCTGGAGATCCTGCGCGAGCTCTGCGCGGCGGGCGACCTCGCCTCCGCCTTCACGGCGCAGGGCATGGTGCTCGCGTTCCGGACGCCGGAGGGGTTCGAGAAGGGCTGCCGGTCCGTGCCCCAGGCGGTCGAGAACGGCGTGCCGCTGCGCGTCCTCGGCCCGGGGGAGCTGCGCGCGCTCGAACCGGACGCCGAGTTCGACGTCTGCGGTGCCCTGTACAACGAGGAGGGCGCCTACCTCCAGGTTCCCGGCTTCGTCGTCGAGTTCGCCCGGATGCTGCGGGGCATGGGGGTCGAGATCCGCGAGCGGACCGAGGTCGTCGGCTTCGAGGTCGCGGGCCGCACGGTCGAGCGGGTGCGGACGACACGCGGGGATCTCAGGCCCCATGAGACGGTCATCGCCGCCGGCACGTGGTCGGCGGAATGCGCCCGCAAGCTGGATGTCGGGCTCACGCTCCAGCCGGCCAAGGGCTACTCCGTCACGGTCAAGGCGCCGCGCAACGCGCCGCGGCGGCCGGCCCTGCTGAGCGAGGGAAAGGTCGCGCTCATGCCGCTCGGCGAGCGTCTCCGCTTCGGCGGGACCCTGGAGTTGGCGGGCATGGACGGCACGATCTCCCGCCGGCGCGTGGACGGCATCCTGCGGACCGTCCGGTCCTACCTCCCGGAACTGGAGATCACCGAGACCCTCGAAACCTGGAGCGGCTTCCGCCCGTGCACGCCGGACAGTCTCCCTTTCGTGGGCCGCGCCGAGTCCTACCGCAACCTTTCCGTCGCGTGCGGCCACGGCCACATCGGCATGGGTCTCGCTCCGGCCGGCGGCAGGTTGCTCGCCCAGATCATCGCCGGTGAGCGACCCGACATGGATCCCGCACCGTTCCGCGTCGGCCGCTACGGCGGGCGGGCGACACGCCGGCTCCGGCTCCGGCGATGAGGCACGGCGCCGGCAGGCGCGCCTCGCGGTCACGAGACGGGCCGAGGCTATGAGACGGGCCGAGGCCGTGAGACGGGCCGCGGTCGTGAAAAGGGCCGCGGTCGCGGCCATGAGACGACAGGGACTTCCGGCGGGAGAGAATGACCATGGTAAGCGGAGCGGAGGTGGAGCGCGACGTCGTGATCGGCGTCCTGTGCCTCGACACCTCGTTCACCAAGATCCCGGGACACATCCGGAACCGGACCACCTTCGATTTCCCGGTCGCCTACAAGGTGGTGGAGGGCGCGACGGCGGAGCGCGTGGTGAGCCAGGCCGACCCGCGCCTGCTCGAACCGTTCGTCCGCGCCGCCCGGGAGCTCGAAGCGCAAGGGGTGGCGGCGATCACCGGAGCCTGCGGCTTCCTCGTCATCTTCCAGAAGCAGCTGGCCGACGCGGTCGGCGTCCCTCTCTACTCGTCGAGCCTGATCCAGCTGCCGGCGGTCCACCGCATGCTCCGCTCGGACCAGAAGGTCGGGCTGCTGGTCGCCAAGAAACGCTCCCTCACCCGGCGTCATCTGGAGGCGATCGGCGGCGAGCACGTCCCCGTCTGCGTCGCCGGCATGGAGGAGCAGCCGGAGTTCCGCGAGGTCATGCTGGAGGGGCGGCGCGCCGAGCTGGACGCCGGTCGCCTGGAGAGTGAGGTGCTGAGCCAGGCCGAGCAGCTGGCACGCGACAACCCAGACATGGGGGCGCTTGTCATTGAATGCACCGATCTAGTGCCTTTCGCGCACGCGATTCAGGCACGGATCGGCGTGCCGGTCTTCGACATCGTGACGCTCACGGAGATGGTGTACCGGACGCTGACGCGCCGCCCCTTCGGCGGCCGTGACGCGGCCTAGCGCTCCGTCGGCGGGGCGGCCACGATGCGTGGCCGCCCCGCCTCCACCTGCGGTTCTCCGTCCCGAGCGCGGAGAGCCGCTCGTTCTCCGCCCACTCCAGCGACCTCCGGTGCCGACTCAGATAGCGGTGACGTCGCGGGCGACGGGCCGGCGGCAGTGGTACGACCCGCTCCCACGGCGAATCCGGGGCAAGATCTTCAACCACGCCGGGAGCGTGGTCCGGCCTCCGCGCCTGTCGGTTGCCGACATGCCGAAGCCATTGGGGACGGGGTCTTATCGGGCCTGGGCCTTGATCGCGCTGTGGACCGCGTCAAGGAGCGTGGCGGCTCTGCGGTCCGGCACGCCTTCTTGAATGTGGTTCATGACATAACCGAACGCCAGGCCGTTCGCCGGGTCGGCGAAGCCGAGCGATCCGCCGTAGCCGGGAAATCCGAAGGCGGTCGGGCTGTACCAGAAGGCGTCGGGTGTCGGCAGGCCGAAGCCGGTGCCGAGCCGGACGGGTACCCGCAGCACGCGGTCGGTACCGCTGACCTGTTCCGCGGTCGCCGCGGCCAAGGTGTCGGGTGTGAGAACGCGGTGCCCGTCGACCTCGCCGATGAGCGCGGCGTAGAAGCGGGCCAGTGCGCGGGCCGTGCAGATGCCGTTGGTCGAGGGCATCTCGGCGGCCTGCTCGTCGGGGTCGTCGTGGTTCAGCGGCGGCGTGACGACGCTCATCGACCGCCTGGTCAGCGACGTGGGATCGGCATAGGCTCCCATCACCTCGCGCGCGGGCTCGGGAAGGGCGTCCAGGTCGATCCGGGCAAGTGCGTCCAGGTCGAGCGGCGCGGCGACGATCCGGCTGACCCGGTGCCGCTCGGTTTCCGGCAGTCCGATCCACAGGTCCAGGCCGAGCGGTGCGGCGATCTCCTCGGCGAGGAACGTGCCGAGGCTGCGGCCGGTCACCCGGCGGACGACCTCTCCGACCAGCCAGCCGTAAGTATGCGCGTGGTAGCCATGCTCGGTGCCCGGCTCCCAGAAGGGACGCTGGGCGGCCAGCGCGGTCACCATCGGATGCCAGGCGATCGCCTCCGCCGGGGTGATCGGGTGGTCGATCGTGGGCAGTCCGGCCTGGTGGGTGAGCAGCCAGCGGACCGGGACGCGGTCCTTTCCGTTCGCCGCGAACTCCGGCCAGTACGCGGCGACGGGCGCGTCGAGGTCCAGTTCGCCCCGCTGGGACAGCAGGTGCGCGCAGGCGGCGGTGACGCCCTTGGTGGTGGAGAACACGACCTGCAGGGTGTCGCGCTCCCAGAGGCGGCCGGTCTCGGGATCGGCGGTTCCGCCCCACAGGTCGACGACTTTCCGGCCGTGCAGGTAGACGCCGACCGCGGCGCCCACTTCCTGCTCGCCGGCCAGATTGGCCGCGAAGGCCTCACGCACTCCTTCGAACCCTGGCGCGGTGTCCCCGCCGATTTCGGGCATGCGTCATCGCCTTCCGTTCGGGGTGTGCTGCCGGAGAGTGCTACCTGCGCCAGTGCTCGATGAGCCAGGCGCAGATCTCCGGCTCGGTCATCTCGGGAAACTCTTCGGTGAACGTGACGAGCGCGCGCATCGCCTCGTCCCGGTCCAGGCCGCGCAGCGCCGCTGCCTGGAGGTACTCCTGGCGTGCGGCGGAAGGACGGCCTCCGCCTGCGCCGCGGCCCGGTAGGCCGTTGCGCCACTGCACGATCTCCTCCAGCCGATCAGCCCGCCAGCCGGGAGCCCCGTCGACCTCGACGTCGGGCTCGGGAAACGGGTGATTGGAATCGCCCGGATAGCGGGAGCGCCACTTGTGCACCGCGTGCCGGCTCACCCCCAGCGCGTCGCCGATGCCGAGAACGCCGAGGAAGTGCTCGGTCATGGCGCACCAACTTGTCTGTCCGGCCTCCTCGTGGGTCTCATTACTACCACGCCCGAGACGGAGTCCCGCGCCCACAGGATGGGTCGAACATCGTCTCTGGCAGAGACAACATTAGGGTGGACATTGAAATATCGTCAACAACGGAGACGAAGTTCTCCTTGAAGATTCAGGGGCGGGTCGGTGCTCCGTACCTCGCGACATCGGTGGATGCGACCACACCCTGCCGCGCTCCTGCGGCCCGCCCGGCTGCCCGGTACGACGCGGCGGCGGATGAGACGCCGGGCCCGCCCTCCTCCGCGAAGATCGAACCATGCCGGACAACACGAACGACCCCAGCAGGAGAACCGCGGAGAACACCGCCCCCAACTGGGCCTGTCGGCATGGCCGGCCGCCTCGCGGACTCGCTCCGATGACCACCCTGCGGTGGACCCGACGGCGATCACCCGGTCACTGACCGCCCACGGTCACCGACCTACTTCGGAACTCTTCGCCTGGTAACGAAAACGCAGAACGGATGGCCGGCCAAGTCGGCGTACACGCGGAGGGGCTCCTCGGGATCATCGCTGCGGTCCAGCAGCAGCCGCCCGCCGAGGCGAAGGACGCGTTCATGCTGAACCTGCAAGTCCTCGACCGAGTCCACAGTCAAGTCCAAGTGCAGCTGCTGCGGCACCCGACCCTCCGGCCAAGTCGCTTCCGGCAGCTGGTCGACTTGCTGGAAGGCCATCTGGGGGGCGCCGTCCGGGGTCCTGAGCACAAGCCAATCGCAGCCACGCTCGTCCTCGCGCCTCCCTGCCGGCGGCTCATCACCAGGCCGATAGACCAGGCCCAGCAGAGATCGGTAGAACTCCGCCAGAGACCTGGCGTCGGTGCAGTCGAGCACCACCTGACACAGCTTGGGCACGCTTTCCCGGTCGACCACATCGACCACCTCTCCTCATGATCATTCCTGCGTTTCGCCGAGAGGGCCCCTGCGCGCTACGCCGACGATTAAACGCGGCGTGAGGCGCTCCGGCTTCGGTGGAGATCTCAGGGGTTGATGCCAGCTGATCACCCCGGCGTCCGAGGGCCTCGCCGTACAGCCACCCCGACCAGCAGCTTCGGGAGCTCACTGCCTCTTTCGCCGGTATCCCGGCGGTTCCCCGGGTACGGGTGGCATTGACGTGCGAGCCGGCGATATTCCTTGCCGTCGTACAAGCCCGGTGCGACTCGGCTGGGCTTCAGCCTGGTGCCGGAGTCCTTCGAGCTGGAGGTGCGCTTCCGTCGGCATGCCGGGGAACCGCCCAAGGCCGCAGTGGACTGCGTGGCTGGGCAGGTGAAGGCCGGGCCGACGTCTGCCCGACCGTCGGGCGCGGCCGGCTGTCCTGTCCGCACGCCGGGCACCTGTCGAGGACCGCTTCCGCTGACCGGTTGTTCAACTGGCCCGGAAGGCTTGGCGGTAAGCCGAGGGGGGACTCCGATGGCGGCGGCGAGACGCTGGCGGAGTGAAGCGGCGGTTCCGAAGCCTGCGAGGGCGGCGACCTGGTCGATCGGCAGGTCGGTGGTTTCCAGAAGGCGCCGCGCGTGCTCGACCCGCTGCCGGGTGAGCCACTGACCGGGCGGCATGCCCGTCTCGTCGCGAAAACGCCGGCAGAACGTCCGGACGCTCATGCCGGCGTTCTCCGCCGGCTCGGCCAGGGGCAGCGGCCGATGCAGTTCTCGCAGGGCCCAGCCGCGGGTGGAGGCTGTGGTGGCGGCCGACTGCTCCGGCACCGGGCGGTCGATGTACTGCGCCTGGCCACCCTCCCGCCCCGGGGGCACCACAGAGAGCCTGGCCACACGGTTGGCGATCTCACTGCCGTGGTCGCGGCGCACCAGGTGCAGGCAGAGATCGATGCCGGCGGCGACTCCCGCCGCCGTGAGGATCCGCCCCTCGTCGACGAACAAGACGTTCGCGTCCACCTGGATCTGCGGGAAGGACCGCTGGAAGTGGTCGGCCTCGTTCCAGTGAGTAGTGGCGGGCCGGCCGTCGAGCAGGCCTGCGGCGGCGAGGACGTACGAAGCCGTGCAGATCGCCAAGGCGCGCGGCGCTCACGTGATCGGAACCGCCCGGTCGGTCAAGCACGAGTTCCTGCGCGGTCTCGGCGCGGACGAACTGGTCGACTACACCGAGACCGACTTCGAGACGGCCGTCGAACCGGTCGACGTCGTCGTCGGCACCATCGGCGGCGCCTACGGGCCACGCTCGCTGCGCGCCCTGCGCCCGGGTGGCGTCCTGGTCTCACTCGCCTCCCCGGCCGAGGCATACCTGGCCGACGAAGCCGCCCCCCTCGGCCTGCGCGCCGCCTTCATGATCGTAGAAGCCGACCAGGCAGGCATGCAACAGGTCGCCGCGCTGGTGGAATCGGGTCGGCTTCGCCCCGAGATCGCCACAGTGCTCCCGCTCGACCAAGCGGCCACGGCCCACGAGCTCGGCGACATGGTGATCACAGGTGCCGCCGACCGCGTGCCGGAGCGCGTGACCGGACTGGTCTACGTCGACGCCATGGTGCCCGAGAACGGAGACTCATGCTGGTCGCTCGTCACCGACCGGGAACGCGGCTGGTATCTCGACTACGCCACCGGGTGGGACGGACAGTCTCCCTTCACCGCGCTCTACGAACGGCTGCTCAGCGATCCTGCCTGGCGTACCCACCCGCTGGCCTCCGGACACAACGTGATGCGGGACGCTCCTGACGAGCTGCTGAACGTCCTGCTGAAAGCCACGCTCTAGACAGAGACGGTTCGGCACGACTCCTTGAGCCTGGCCACTCGATCCTCGGAGCTACGGGAGCATTCGCTGACGCCGGATTGCGTTCCCCGTCTCTTCGAGCCCCGCAACCGACTGTCCCGGGTGATGGCGGGCGCGCCTGGTGCGGTTGTCGCCATCGCCGGCGAGCACGGCCGCGGTGTTGATGACCGAGACGTGGCTGTAGGCCTGGGGGAAGTTGCCGACCTGCCGGTGGCGGGTGACGTCGTACTCCTCGGACAGAAGGCCGACGTCGTTCCGGAGGGCGAGCAGCCGTTCAAACAGCCGTCGGGCCTCCTGGCGGCGGCCGAGCAGGGCCAGCGCGTCGGCCAGCCAGAAGGAGCAGGCGAGGAAGGTGCCCTCCGTTCCCGGCAGTGCGTCCACGTCCTCGGCACCGGGGCGGTAGCGCAGGACGAAGCCGCCCTCGACCAGTTCACGCTGCACGGCCTCGACGGTCCCGGCGACGCGGGGATCGTCGGGCGGAAGGAATCCGAGCCGGGGGATGAGCAGCAGCGCGGCGTCCAGGCCCTTCGACCCGTAGTACTGGGTGAAGGTGTTACGGCCGGGATCGTAGCCGCGGGTACAGACGTCCCGGTGGATCTCGGCGCGTAGCGCCCGCCAGCGATGCACGGGCCCGTCGCGGCCGTGGTTCTCGACAGCGGAGATCATACGGTCCGCCGCGACCCACGCGAGGATCTTGGAGTGGACGAAGTCGCGCCGTGGCCCGCGCATCTCCCACAGCCCGTTGTCGGGTTTCTTCCACGCCCCCTCCAGGTAGTCCATGAGCACGCGCTGCAGATCCCATGCGTCCTCGTCGGGGGCCAGACCCGCCTCCCTCGCCAGTTCCAGGCAGTCGAGGACCTCGCCGTAGACGTCGAGCTGGAACTGCTCGCAAGCGGCGTTGCCGATCCGCACCGGCTGTGAGCGCTCGTAGCCCGACAGCCAGTCAACGGTCCATTCGGGGATCCGGCGGCAGCCGTCGAGGGTGTACATGATCTGGAGATCGGCCGGGCTGCCGGCGACGGCTCGCAGCAGCCAGTCACGCCAGGCGGTGGCCTCGGCGTCGTAGCCGGCGCGCATCAGAGCTTGCAGGGTGAAGGCCGCATCCCGTAACCAGCTGTAGCGGTAATCCCAGTTGCGGGGGCCGCCGAGCTGTTCGGGCAGGGAGGCGGTGGGGGCGGCGACGATGCCTCCGGTGGGCGCGTAGGTCAGCGCTTTGAGGGTGAGGAGGCTGCGCCGTACGGCTTCGCCGTATCCTCCGGCGTAGCGGCAGCGCTCCAACCACTGTTTCCACAGCAGTTCCGTGCTGGTCAGGGATTCGACGGCGTCGACTGGATCGGGGCGCGGCAGCCAGGAGGACTGCCAGGTCAGCACGGACGGCACACGGTCTCCTGCGCGGACGGTGAAGGTGGCGGTAGTGCGGTGAGCCTCCTCATCCGGACACAACTCGGCGGGGCCCTGCAACCAGGCGGCGTCCGGACCCGCCACAACGGCCAGTTGGCCGCCGTCGTGGTGAACCCACGGTACGACGTGGCCGTAGTCGAAGCGCAGCATCAGCTCAGTACGCATTTCGACCCGGCCACGGACGCCCTCGACGACCCGGATCACGGCGGGTGCCTGACCTCGGGGCGGCATGAAGTCCATGACGCGCACGCATCCGCCGGCGGAGTCCCACGTCGTCTCCAAGATCAGGGTGTCGTCGTGGTAGCGGCGGCCGGTGCAGACCTGCCGGCCGGCTGGGGCCAGCAGCCAGCGCCCGGCGCGCGGACCGTCCAGCAGCGCGGCGAAGCAGGCCCCGGAGTCGAAGCGGGGCAGGCACAGCCAGTCCACCGAGCCGTCGCGCCCCACCAGGGCGGCGGTGTGCATGTCGCCGATCAGCGCGTAGTCCTCGATCCGCATGTGATGGCTCCTGTCGGGTTCGGTGGTTGCCCGCTTCAGGCGACGCGGTAACCGGCGGCGGCGCCGGAGCGCAGGGTCAGGCCGTGGCCGGGCACGTCCGGGCGGGTGGCGCCGAACAGGCGCACCAGCGGCATTCCCAGCAGCCGCGCCTTGAGGTCCCCCATGGCGACGTCCAGCGCGGAGATCGCGTACCCGGCGATTCCCGTCCGCCCGGCGTTGCGCACCTGGCGGACCATCGCCGTCCAGGTCGCGGGGATGTCCAGCGCGTCGGCGCCGGTCGCCACCGCGGCGAGGGTCTCGGTGATGAACGACACCGCGGCGGCGGGCGCGTAGGCCCATCCGGTGCCGACGATCTCCTCGGCGTCGACCTCGGCCACCACCAAGGTCGTCGCGTCCCAGACCAAGGTGCCGTCGGCCTCCGGCTGGTCGGTCGGCACACAGTAGGCCGCGGCGCGCACCGCGCGGATCGCCGTCATCGCGCCCTCCTGACGTCGGACCTCCTGACGTGAGTAAACCCACCCATACCCGGCAAATCATCACCTAATGGTTAAAGTCATTAAAGGTTGAAAGTTTCCACTTGTTGAATATTTAGTGTTGTAAAGCGGGGCACGCCAGCAGGTATGACTGACATCGCCTCCGAAGTGCTCATCGAACGGCTGGCCGCCTGGGGTGTCGACACGGTCTTCGGGCTGCCCGGTGACGGCATCAACGGGATCATGGAGGGGCTGCGCCGCCACGCCGACCGGGTCAGATTCGTCCTGGTCCACCACGAGGAGGCGGCCGCGTTCATGGCGACCGCCCACGCCAAGGCGACCGGCCGCATCGGGGTCTGTCTGGCGACCTCGGGGCCCGGAGGCATCCATCTGCTCAACGGCCTCTACGACGCCAAGCTTGACCATCAGCCTGTGCTGGCCATCACCGGCATGCAGGAGACCAGCGTGCTGGGCACCGGCGACCAGCAGGAGGTCCACCTCGATCGGTTGTATGCCGACGTCGCCGACTACAACCTCGTCGTCGACAACCCGGCGCAGCTGCCCGGCGTGGTGGACATCGCGATCCGCACCGCTTACGCCCGGCGCGGCGTGGCTTGTCTGTGCGTCCCGAACGACGTTCAGGTGGCACCCGCCGATGCCGACCCCTACCAGCACGTCGCCCCGGCGACTGCGCCGATCTACCTGCCTGCGCCGGGGGTGCCGCGCCGGGAGGATCTGCAGGCCGCCGCCGAGGTGCTCAACGCCGGTGAGAGGGCGGCGGTCCTGGCCGGGGCCGGCGCGTCGCACGCACGGGAAGAGGTCCTGGCCGTCGCCGACGTCCTGGACGCACCTGGACAAGTACCGCGAGATACAGCACGCATTCCCCGGCCGACAGGTGATCACCTCCGACGTGCCCGTCGTCGTCCAGCACACCGGACTGGACTCACGCCGGCCCGCTCTGGCCCTGCTGTCCACAATCGCCTTCCCCGCATGAACTCACCACCGCAACCGCCGCTGACCGACCCGACAGGAGCGCGGATGAACACCGACGAGGCCCACGACGCCGCGGCCGGCCCGCTGGACGACCTGGCCGACGCGGCCTGGCGAGTGGAGGCGGCCTCGCTCGCCCTGGTCGAGATGACGCTCAACGCGGCCGCCGAATACAGCGGCCTGTCCGTCGTACAGTTGCGCGTACTGCTGGCAGTCGACCGGCACGGCCCCCTCAACCTCAGCGCCCTCGCCGCCCACCTCACCATGTCGATCTCCGCGACCGGTCGTCTGGTCACCCGGCTCGACTCCGCGGGACTGCTCACCCGCCTTCTCGCATCACACAGCCGCCGCGAGGTCAGCATCGACGTCACCCCCCTCGGCCACGAGGCCATCGAACGCCTACGTGCCGCCCGCCGCCGTCACATCGCCGCCGCGCTGACCCGCCTGCCGCCCGCCACCCGGCAGACGCTCGCCCGCACCCTGCTGGAGTTCACCGCCGCCGCGCAGGCCGGAAACAGCCGCGGCGACACCGGGCCGGCCGTGACCTGACTCCCCTCCGCGTCGCTCATACACATCGCCCATCGGAAGGAAGCACCGGCCATGCGCGCACTGACCGTCGTCCCACAGCGCAGGAACTCCCTGGCGGTGACCGACGTCCCCGATCCGGAACCCGGCGAGAACGACCTCCTCGTCGACGCGCTCGCCGTCGGCGTGTGCGGAACCGACAAGGAGATCGCCGCCGGTGACTACGGCTGGGCGCCGCCCGGCCGTGACAGGCTCGTCATCGGGCACGAGTCGCTGGGCCGCGTACGGCAGGCACCGGACGGCAGCGGCTTCTCCCCGGGTGATCTCGTCGTCGGCGTGGTACGGCGCCCGGACCCCGTGCCCTGCGGTGCGTGCGCGCACGGACAGTTCGACATGTGCCGCAACGGCCGTTACACCGAACGCGGTATCAAGGAACTCGACGGCTATGCCAGCCGATCCTGGCGCGTCGAGGCCGACTACGCGGTCAGGATCGACCCGGCCCTCGCCGAGATCGGCATGCTGATGGAGCCCGCCAGCGTGGTGGCCAAGGCGTGGGAACAGGTCGAGAAAGTCGGCGCACGGGCATGGTTTCAGCCACGCACGGCCCTGGTCACCGGCGCCGGCCCGATCGGGCTGCTGGCCGCGCTACTCGGCATGCAACACGGCCTGGACATCCACGTCCTGGACCGCGTCACCGGCGGCCCCAAGCCGAAACTCGTCACCGACCTCGGCGCCACCTACCATTACGGCGGCATCGCCGACGCGGTCGCCGCCACCGAGCCCGACATCGTGATCGAAGCAACCGGTGTGGGACAGCTGGTGTTCGACGCGATCACCGCCACGGCCCCCTACGGCATCATCTGCCTGACCGGCGTCTCTCCCGCCGGACGCCGGCTCACCATCGACGCGGGCGGCCTGAATCGAGAGATCGTCCTGGAGAACGACGTGGTGCTCGGATCCGTCAACGCCAACCTCAGCCATTACAGCGCGGCGGCGGATGCCCTGGCCAGAGCCGACCGGGACTGGCTCGGCCGGCTTATCTCCCGGCGCATACCGCTCGAGCGGTATACCGAGGCCTTCACCACCCAGCCGGACGACGTCAAAGTGGCCATCACCTTCGGTTGACCCTTCGACGCCGGTCAGGCTCCTCGCCTGTCCCCGACCCAGGCGCCGCTTCCGGAAGTAGCGCTTGCTGCCCACGTCGCCGATGCACCAGTGCCGCCCCGAGTAGAGTGCGGTTGTGGATCTTGACGTCATCCGGCGCGGCATCGACACGCTCCGTGAGTACGACACGGACCTCTGCTGCTTCGGTGCCCGCGAGCACCGCTACCGGTTCATGCCGCGGCTCGACGAGGCCGCGTTGGAGGCCGTCGAGGCGCGGATCGGAGTGCGCTTTCCGGCCGATTACCGCACGTTCCTGACACGGCTCGGCAACGGCGGCGCCGGCCCGTACTACGGGGTTCACGGCTTGCGGCCGGACGGAGCCTGGTCGCGGTTCCACCCGTTCCCGTTCACGGAGGCGTGGGAGCCGCCCGACCAGGACGACGAGGGCTACGACGACGTCATGGAAGCCGCGTTCGAGGGGCTGCTGCCGGTCGCCGAGCATGGCTGCGGCTACCGCTCCCACCTCGTCGTCGAGGGCCCCGCCGCCGGCCAGGTCTGGGGTGACTGGACGTGCGTCGGTGAGGTGCTGGCCCCCGAGGCCGAGTCGTTCGGCACGTGGTACCACGACTGGCTGGAGAGCTCGCTGCGAGAGGTGCTGGGGGAGCGGATCAAGGCCACCGTGCACGACGAGACCGGCTGGAGCGTTGACCGACGGCTGCTCAGCCTCCTCCCACCGCCGCCCGCCGGTGGCGACGCAGAGCCGGAGGTAAGGGTCCTGCGGCTGCTCATGCGGGTCTACCCCGCCCTCTACGAACGCCGACACAGCGACGCCCGCGACCTCCTCGCCCAAGCCTGCGCCGTCGGCGCTCCGGCGGACTACGAGGTGGGCATCGCGCTTGCGGACGCCGTGCTCCTGCGTGAGGAAGGCAGGATCGCCGACGCCCTGACCGCTGTGGAACACACGATCCCGCGGTGCGGCCGGCCATTCGAGAAGGCGCGGCTGCATCGCCTGCGAGTCGAGCTGCTCCTGATGCAGAGCCGGCTGGACGACGCGCGTGCGGCGACCGAGGAGCACATCGCGCACTGCCCCGACGACGACTTCGGCTATGTACGCCGCGCTCTCCTGCGGCTGCTGACCGGCAACCCCTCAGCCGCCGAGAAGGTCCTGCGCGCCGACGCCCCGCTCGGGAACGCCCCGCTCGGGAGAGGATCCGGATCGGTAAGCCACCCGTACCCCGCTGAACGCGCCGCGACCACGCTATGGCTCCGTGCCCGGCGCCTGGCCTGGGAGTGCCGCCGCTGGGGACACCCCACCGACACGCTCCACTTCGACGCGATCGCCACCAGCCAATCGGCCTGTCGTTGACGAGCCTGCTGGGGGCCGCCGAGCCGGTCCCGGGCGAACGCCACCGGCATGCCGGGCCGGGTGCCCCTGAAGTACGGTGCGCGTGCCGCACGGTCCAGGACCGGCTGGACGACGGGCGTAGAGGCGGTGGTAGCCGGCGCGCTGACGCTCGTGGATCCGGTCGGCTTCGCGCCGTTGACCGGCCGGTTCTACCGGTGGGTCATCGTCGGCGGCCTGGCCGCCCTGCTTCCCCGTGCGCTGCGGCACCGTGTCGCCGGCGCAGTGGGCAACGGCGCGCTGCGCGAGGACGTGCTGATGAAGCTGATGCTGGCCGGCCGCTCTTTCCGCCGGCGGCTGCCCGTCCCACCCGTCTACACCGACGAGCGGGTGCGTGAGCTGTCCGTCCCCGTACAGGTGCTGCTGGGCGCCCGCAGCGCGGTGCACGACGCGCAGGCGGTGGCCGCGCGGCTGGCCTCTCGCAGGTGACGACGGGGCAGGCCACCGCGACGGGGACCAGGGGCAACCGGCCACGATGATCGCAGACGCGGCGGCGTTCAGCTCCGAATCACCCAGCCCGGCGCCCAGGTCCCGGCGGCGTCGTGGCCGGCCGCCGCGGCGGCGAGGTGGGCGCGGAGGGCGGCCAGCCCCGGGTGGGGGTTGTCGCGGCGCCACAGGAGCGAGTGCGGGTAGACGGGCGCCGGGTCGGTCACCGGGATGCGGCGCAGGCCGTGGTCGGCGGGCCAGACCAGGCGGGTCTGCTCACCCATGAAGGTGGCCAGGGCCGGGGTGTCGGCGATGGTGTCGAGGAGCGCGTCGGAGCCGAAGTTGGGGCCCGTCGCCTCGATGGTGAGGCCGAACTCGGCGACGAGATCGTCGTAGTAGGCGGCCCACTCGGTACCGGGGACGATGCCGGGCATCCAGATCCGGTGCCCGACGAGCTGAGCGACGGTCACCGACCGGGCGCCCGCCAGCGCGTGGGCGGGTCCGGTGAGGAGCTGGAGCGCCTCGTCGAGCACCCAGACGGACTCGACGTCCTCGGGAAGGGGCCGGCCGGGCGCGGCGACGGCGCGGAAGGACGCGTCGATCGCACCGGACCGGATGGCGGCGACGGCCGTCTCGATATCGAACAGCATCACCACGTCGAGCTCGATCTCGGGATGCGCGCGATGGAAGCCGCGCATCAGGCCCGACGCCGCGCTGCGCGAGGCGATCACGTCGACGCGCAGCGGACGGCTGCCGGGGAGCACGGACGCGACCGCGCGCTCGGCGACGCGCAGCAGCTCGCGCGCGTGGGGCAGGAACGCCTGCCCGTCGATGGTGAGCCGGGCCCCGCGCGCGGTGCGGGTGAACAGCCGCACGGCGAGGTCCTTCTCCAGCCCGGCGATGCGCTTGGAGACGGCCTGCTGGGTGATCGACAGATCTGCGGCGGCGTCCTGGAACTGGCCGGTTTCCACGACGGCGACGAACGTGCGCACAGCATCGAGATCCACACCAACCGACCTTAGTGCACAACTAACAGTTGTGCGCCTTCAGCCAACCGGTTGTTTGACGGGCCTATCGGCTGCGCGTTTTGATCTCTCAAATCAACGAGTGGTTGTTTCCCGGGGATGGCGAGGTGCGCATTGGGAAGGTCGCTGGGGCGGCAGTTCAGGTGGTTCTGGGCCGCATACGCGGTCAGCGCGTTCGGCACATGGCTCGCGTTCGACGCGTTCGCCCTGATCGCGATTCTCGCTCTGGGCGCAGGGCCTACCGAGGTGTCGGTCCTGGCCGCCGCGGGGCTCGCGGTCGGGGCGGTGGTCGCGGTGCCGCTCGGGCCATGGGTGGAGTTCCGGCGCAAACGGCGGGTGATGATCGCGATGGACCTGATCCGGTTCGCGGCGCTGATGAGCGTTCCCGCAGCCTATGCGCTCGGCTGGCTGAGCGTCGCTCAGCTCCTGGTCGTGGCGGTCGTCGTCGGCGCGGCCGACATCACCTTCACCGCTGCGAGCGGAGCATGTCTGAAGGCGCTCGTCCGGCCCGGGGACCTGCTCGTCGCGAACGGGAGGTTCGAGGCCACGACCTGGACCGCCACCGCGCTCGGGCCGCCGCTCGGTACCGCCGCGATCGGGCTGGTGGGCCCGGTGGCGAGCATGGCGGCCAACGCGGTCAGCTTCCTCCTCTCGGCCGCGGGGATCCGCGCCATCGGCGGGCGGGAGCCACGTCCCGCGCGAACCGCCACACCGCCCCGGCCTGGAGCCGGCGACCTGCTGGAGGGATGGCGGTACATCCTCGCCAGCCCGGCGCTGCGCCCGTTGTTCTTCAACACTGTCCTGGTCGGCGGCCTGATCATGGCAGCCTCGCCGTTGCTCGCCGTCCTCATGCTCCGCGACGTCGGGTTCGCACCCTGGCAGTACGGCCTCGCCTTCGGCGTCCCCTGCATCGGCGGCCTCATCGGCTCGCGGCTGGCCCGCCCGCTCCTCGCACGGTTCGGACAGCACAAGGTCATGCTCACCGCCGGGACGCTGCGCGCGTGCTGGGGACTCGGATTGGCCTTCATCGGCCCCGGCCCCAGCGGGCTCTTCCTCGTCATCGCCGTCGAACTCGGCCTGATCACCTGCATGGGCGTGTTCAACCCGGTATTCGCTACCTACCGGCTCGAACAGCTCCCGTCGGACCGGGTCGTCCGCACGCTGTCTGCCTGGTCGATCACCAGTAAAGCCACCATCGCGGCCATGACCGGCGTGTGGGGCCTGCTGGCCGGCCTCACCAGTCCCCGCACCGCGATCGCGATCGCCGGCCTCCTGCTCCTGGCGACCTCGCTCCTCCTGCCTCGACACGACCGCACACCCCGACTCAAGAACGCCGACCAGGCGCCATCGGAAAGGCAGACACTCGCATGAGCACCACCCCCGCGCTCGACCCCGCACACACCGCCCTGCTCGTCATGGACTATCAACCCGCGATCCTCGCGCTGCTCCCCGAAAGCGACAGTGAAGCCCTGCTGGGACGCATGGAAAAGGTAATCGCCGACGTTCGCGCCAGGGGCGGCACCGTCGCCTATGTCCGGGTCGGCTTCACCGAGGCCGACTGGGCTGCGATCCCGCTCACCAACAGGTCTTTCGCACCGATCGCCCAGCACCGTCTCATGCACCACGCGGACCTTGACACCGCTGTCCACGAACGTCTCGCTCCCCAGGACGGAGACATCGTCGTGCGCAAGATCCGTTACGGAGGCCTGTCCACCACGGACCTCGATCAGCGGCTGCGCGAACACGGCATCACCACTCTGATCATCACAGGCATCAGTACCAGCGGCGTCGTCCTGTCCACCGTCCTCGATGCGGCCGACCGCGACTACCGGCTCTACGTCCTGGCCGACGGCGTCGCCGACCCTGACCCCGAAACGCACGACGTCCTGCTCCATCAGATCTTTCCCTCACGGGCCCACATCCTCGAAACCGCCGAGTTGCACACCCTCCTGCAGGCTGACTGACGCCGGCCGCGCCTGCCCGGCGTGGTACGTACTGACCAAGGGTGGCCAGGCGGCGGTGGCGGCTCCTGGCCTGAAGTCCGGCGGCGGAGCGGCCGGCGGTGGCCAGGTGGGTGCGGGCGGAGTGGCGGAGCCGGCGCAGCGTCCGGCCCCGACCATGCGGACCGTGGCACTTTGCAGACTGGGGATCACAACATCTGTGGACCGGGAACGAGAACCAGGACCGTTTTGACGACACGCGTGGGGCCAATTCGGTGAGACGGGGGCCAAGTTCCACGGGACAGGACAGAGAACCGGCAGCAGGAAAAGGAATGCCAAGTCCTGCACCAGGCAGAAAACTGATTATCAGGGGGAGCGGCGATCGGGTTTTGCGCCATTGCGGCCCACCATGTTGATGCGACCGCTTCAACAGTGCCTCGTTGTCACAACGTACAGCCTGCCACGGCAGTGGACCGGCGGTGTCCTCGCAGTCCGCTCCTTAAGAAAAGCCCCATAGGGGAGCGGCCCCAGCCACGCCGACTTCAGCGTGATTTGATCATTTAAGTGGGGGCTCGCTAAGGTTGGGCGCCTTTGTTTGGATTTTCAGATCCTGTCCGCTCGTGCCCGAGGGTGTTCCCATGCGCCGTTACCGCTTCGGTAGAATCGCCACGCTGTTCGCCGCCATTTATGTGGCCGTGGTCATTGTCTCCGGCGTCCGCGCGCTGGCCACCGGCGACCCCGCGCTGCTGCGCGAGATCGTCACCGGGGAATGGGACGCCGACTTCATGCCCTACGCCTGGTGGGTGGAGCTCCTCATGGTCGCGGGCGGCGTCCTGCAGGGCTGGGCCTACTGGCAGATACTGCGCGGGCGGCCGACCGGCGCGGCGGCGGTCAACGACAGGCCGGTCCGGCTACTACGAGCGGCCCTGTACCTCAGCGTCGCCTGCACGCTGCTGTACCGGCTTCCCCTCCCGTACCAGTGGTGGTTCGGCCTGCCCTCCGGCCTGCTCCAGATCGCCGTCGTCGGGTTGTTCTTCGTGGTCCTGGCCGACGTTCTGCCTCGATGGCTGCGGCTGCTCGGGCTCGTGGCGGGGCTGGCGAACGCCGCCATGGGCATGGCCGTCACCTTCGCCTACGGCCTCGGCCAGTACCCCGTCATGCAGTTCGTCTCCCCGTACCAGCTCGGCAACGCCGTCTACCTGCTGTGGCTGGTCCCTGTCCTGGCCGGCCAGGACAGGGACGCGCGCT
Organism: Streptosporangium minutum; assembly: GCF_002149035.1. Classification (GTDB taxonomy): domain Bacteria; phylum Actinomycetota; class Actinomycetes; order Streptosporangiales; family Streptosporangiaceae; genus Streptosporangium; species Streptosporangium minutum. The sequence continues at coordinate 32,907 of NZ_NGFP01000016.1, read as the reverse complement.
GGACCCGGGGCACCGTGCGGATGGGCGTGGCCTCGGCGGCGCTGTCGCTGCTGTCGTCGGGAAGTCATTCGGTCATCTCGTTCGGCGGTTGGGGCGTTGACTACGACCTTCTGCTCGTCATGGTCCTGGGCATCCTGGGCGTACTCGGGACGGTGTGGCAGGCCCGCTCCGCCCACGACCTGGGCGTCCTGACGCCCGTACCGTCTGCGGCGCCTGCGGTCCAGGTCGCACCCGCGCGAGCGTGGCCCCTCGCCGCCGTGGCCGTGGTGCTCCCGCTGATCCCGGCGGCCGTCAACCTCGCGGACGGCATACCCGCGTGGATCGGCCCCCGCGGCGCGGTCGACGACCTCTTCCACGGGTACGTGAGCTACCCGGCGACGGTGCTCTGGGTCGCCCTGGACATGCTCGTCGGGGTCGGCGCCCCGGCCGTACTGATCCTGATCGCGGTCATGCGCAGAACCAGGCGGCTGCTGCGCGTCACGATGCTGACCCTGACCCTCGCCGCGGCGGCAGGAATCGTCACCGCCCTCACGACGGAGTCCGAAGCGGACCGGCAGCTCATCCCCGAGATGATCGAGCAGCGGCTGGCCCTGTACCCGGACGGGCTGTTCGACCGGAACGACAAGGGCGAAGTCCTCTTCGGACTCTCCCCGCTGTGGTACAGCACCGCGCTCGCCGCCTCCGCCCTCGCCCTGCTCCTGCTCTACCGTTTCCCATCTGCCGCCCGATCGCGCCACCACGTACTCGCGGCGGCGCTGGCCACCTCCGTGACCCTGTGCTTCCTGCCGGTGGCCGACCAGCCACGCGGTCAGGTCACCACGGCCGAGGACTGCTCGCCTCCCGAGGCTTGGGAGATGGACGGCGAGCCCGTGGAACCCCCGCCACCGACCGGCACGCGCGCCTTCATCTGCGCCGTACGCCAGCAGCTCACGCTCCCTTTCGCCGCCACCGCCCCCGACCAGGTACTGCTCGACCACGGTCGTCGCCTGTGCGCCGTCTACACCCGCAACGATCCGCGCGAGCTGGCCCGCCTGCGGGAGGTGGAAGGGCTGAGTGTCCGCAACCTGAGCGAGGTGCTCGCCGGGATCTGCCCGGCTGCGAAAGCGGAGATCGCGGCGGCGGCGGCCGCCAGGGATCGTGAATTCAACGAGTTCATGGCCGAGGAACAGCGAAAATGCGACGCCACCCCGCGTCACCGCCCCCTTGTCAAGCCCGCCAAGGCGATCCGCCTCAAGGAACCGCAGTGGCCCGAGGCGGGACTGGAGCTGTACGACGAATCCCCCGAGGAGGGCAAGAGCACGACCTCCGGTCCGGTCACCGCCGGGCCCGGCCACGTGATGGTGAGCACGAATTCCGACTTCCACGTCTGCGTCACTCTGGAGACCTACACGCGCCGCCCGCCGGTCGAGACCAAAGGGTGGGACAACGTCATCGAGGTCGGCTACGCCAACCAGAGCGGTGAGATGAGCTTCATGGACGGCCTGAGCGGCACCGAACTGCCGGACCTGTCGCTCAACGGCCGCAAGGGGCACTACCGCATCCGCCTGCACCTGGCCTGGTTTCCCTGGAAGGGCGAGGAGGACGGCATCCAGCGGCTGCTGATCATGGCGTACCCCGGACCGGGCGACAAGGTCGTCAACCACCGCCTGATCGACGGGGAATCGACGTTCAACCGGCGCAAGAAGCCCGCCGGCGGGCTACCTGGTCGCGGTTCAGGGGTCAGGTGAACTGGTCGGATCAGGCGGACGCCCCGGGCGACACCGACGTGTGGCTGGAAGGCATCGCGCCGTCCGAGATCGCCGATTTCGCGGGTGGGACCGGCGCGCAAGACGCCGACATCCTGTCGCCGTCTACCCGATTCGTTGGATTCCCTTTCGAAGGAGATCGATTTCGCAGAGGTCGGCCTGGTTGCCTGATCACCGGCGGCTCCCCGGTATCGCTTTCGGCTGCCGTTCATGATCATGGCGGCCGGTCGGACGGCTTCGAGCCTCCAGCCGCTCACGCTGGATCGGGAAGGGAGCTCGACCCCGGCTGCTTGGCGACCAGAGCGGCCAGACCGTCGCGGCAGCAGTGGTAGCGGGGCGTCCGGCCCAGCTCGTCGACGGCCCGCCGGTTGGACAGGCGGATGTGAGTGGTGACCATCAGCGCACGCAGGTGCGGCAGGGCAGTCAGGAGGCGGCTGGGCACCGGCCGGGGAACAGGCACCCCTGCCGCTTGTGCGATGGCGTGGAAGTAGTCCTCAAAGGTGACCGGTTGATCGTCCACGATGTTGTACGGCTGGCCGGGCCGCCCTCGGTAGAGTGCGGCGACGGTGGTCGAGGCAGCGCCGTGGATGTGGATGAGCGAGACGGTGCCACTGGGACGCGGGGAGAGCAGTCGTCGCCGCCGCGCGAGGTCGATCAGTCGTCGGGTGGCGGGCTCGGGACCGTAGAACATGCCATAGCGCAGGGCGATACCGTCGATGCCCGAGGTGCCGAGGACCTGGTCCTCGTTGGCGTACAGATGACGGTGCAGGAACGGCACGCCGGTGATGGCGGTCGCCTGGTGGATCACCGCGTCGGCCTGCCGGCCGTCCAGGGCGGTCGGCAACTCCTCGGCGTTTGTGATGTCGGCCGGCACCGGCTGCACGCCCAGCGCGGTCAGCCGGGCCGCTCCGGCAGTGGATCTGGTCAGGCCGAGTACGTCTTCGACACCTCACTGGCGCCGAGGTGTCCATCGGCTTATAGTCATCTTCATGACTATTCATATTCATGAGTACTGAGCCGATGGCCCTCAGGCACGCAGTGCTGGCTGCACTGCTCGACGGCGAATACAGCGGATACCAGCTCACCAAGATCTTCGACATCGGCATCTCCAACTTCTGGTACGCCGCCCCACAGCAGCTCTACGCCGAGCTGACCAAGTTGGAGGGCGACGGCCTGATCACGGGCCGGGAGGTGGTCCAGCGGGGCCGCCCCGACAAGCGCATGTTCAAGGTGACCGAGGCCGGGCTCGGCGAGCTGGCCGCCTTCGCCGCCACTCCGGCCAAGCCGCTGCTCATCCGCGACGACCTGGCCGTCAAGGTGCACGCCGTCGATCTGCTCGACCACGCGCCGGTGATCGAGCAGCTGCACGACCGGGCCCTGGAGGCCGCCGCCAAGCTGGAGGTCTTCGAGCAGCTCCTGCTGCGCCTGCGCGGCGAGCTGGACGAGGAGACGTTCCTGCGCCAGGGCGAGCGCGTCGGCCCCTACCTGTCCTGCCTGGCGGGATGCAGGCTGGAGCGCGAGACCCGCGCCTGGTGCCTGGAGACGGCGCGGACGCTCGGCGAGCGCATGGCCCGCGCCGGAAGGGAGATCTCATGACCGTCTACACGCGTTACGTCGCGCTCGGCGACAGCCAGACCGAGGGCCTCGGCGACGGCGACGACATCACCGGCCACCGCGGCTGGGCCGACCGCCTCGCCGAGCACCTGGCCCGTGCCAACCCCGACCTCCTGTACGCCAACCTTGCGGTCCGTGGCCGGCTGGCGGGCCAGATCCGCTCCGAGCAACTGGCCCCCGCGCTGGCGCTGCGCCCCGACCTTGCCACGGTCATGGCGGGCATGAACGACCTCATCCGTCCCGGATGCGAGCCCGCCGCTGTGGCGGAGGTGCTGGAGGAGATGTACGCCGCCCTGACCGAGTCGGGCGCACAGGTGGTTACCGTGACTTTTCCGGATATCGGGAAGATCGCCCCGATAGCCCGGCCGCTCCAGCCCAAGGTGCTCGACCTCAACGCCCGCATCCGCGCCGCCGCGGCCCGCCACGGGGTCACGGTGGTGGACACGTTCGCGATGGAGTTCGTCACCGACGCGCGCATGTGGGGCACGGACCGGCTGCACGCGAGCCCGGCGGGCCACGCCCGTATCGCCGCCGCCATGGCCCACTCTCTCGGCCTGCCCGGCAGCGACGACACGTGGATGCTGCCCTTCCCACCGTTGCCCCCGGCGGCGGCGTGGCGGATGGCGGCGGCCGAGCTGCGCTGGTTCGCCACGTTCGCGGGCCCATGGATCGGCCGCCGCCTCCGCGGCCGCTCCTCAGGCGACGGCCGCACGGCCAAGCGCCCGGAGCTCACGCCATGGGCCCAGCCGGCCGCGAGCCCCGGCGCGCCGCAGCCCGCTCCCTTGGCCGGACCGGCGGCGGGCTCGGAGGCGCCGACGCCCGCGCCGGGTGGACGGCAGGTCGTGCCACCCGGGGAGGAACTCCTGAAACGCGATCTTGGCCTTGATCACCGGTCGCCGTAGCCGCTCTTCGCGGTGTCCGGCCCTGGCCGTCTTGCGCGATGAGCGCTTGGCGAAGACCCGGTGCGCCCACCGGGTACCGAGTCGAGCCCGACCCCGACGATGTACGGGTGTTGCCGGTGCGGGGACGGTTGGCCGGTCGCCGTCTGGAGTTTCTCCTCAGACCGTGAACGGTCAGCGCTGGGAGACCCAGTGCAGAGACAGGTCCGTGGCCTTGCGTTCGGCCCTGATCTCCATCCACTCGCCGAGGATCGTGGCGTGGTCCATGACGACCAGGGCGCCCTGGTCGTCATAGGTCGCCCGTTCGCTGACGAAGACCGGGCTGCCCGCAGGGTGCTGCAGCCGCACCGCGACCAGGGCGGTGAGCAGGGCCGGCCTGACCCGTTCAGTCGCCCGGTGCACTCGCGCGCCAACGTCGGCGAGCGCGGTGTACAGCGGGGTCTCGGTGAAATCGATCCCCTTGATCGCCGAGGCGTACGGCTCGACGATCCAGGAGATCTGGTGGACGGCGGGCCGGCCCAGCAGATGCCGTACGCGTGCCAGCCTGAAGGCCCGGCGGTCGGAGGGCGCGTCGTCCAGCAGCCGGGTGAGCGAGCGCGGGGCCTGCCGGATCGCGGCCGACAGCACCTCGGTCCGCAGGGGGTAACCCTGCCTGCGTAGGTCGTCGCCGAGACTGCGCAGCGTGTCGAGGGGGTACTCCGCACTGGCCTGCGTCACATAAGTGCCGCGGCCGGCCCGCTGGACGATCAGACCCTCACCGCTGAGGACCTGCAACGCCTGCCGCAGCGTCATCATCGTCACGCCGTAGGAGGCGCTGAGCTCACGCTGCGCGGGCAACGCCTCGCCCGCGCGGTAGTGGCCCGACTTGATCTTTTGGGTCAGGTCGTCGGCGATGGCGCGGTAGCGGGGCGTACTGCTCATCTGGCTCCCTGGTCGAGTGCGCGTCGAATGCTCGCCACATATTCTCCCAGCTCGCGTGGCCGGGCGCCGTCGAGGAGCTTGCGCATCAGCGCCGAAGCCACCACGACGCCGTCGGCATGACCCGCCAGCTCGGCGGCCTGCGCCGGGTGGGAGACCCCGAAACCGAACAGGACCGGCCGGTCGGTGAGTCCCTTGAGCTCGCGGCCGAGCCGGGCGGCCTGTTCAGGAATCTCGCCGCGCTCGCCGGTGGTGCCCATGTGGGTCAAGGCGTAGACGAAGCCCCGGCTGCGCTCGGTGATCTCGCGCAGTCTGGCCCGGGAGGAGGACGGGGCGGCGAGCAGCACGAGATCCAGGCCCTCGGCGGCCGCGGCGTCCGCCAGCTCCCCGACCTCCTCCAGGGGCGAGTCGGGCACGATCAGCCCGCGCAGCCCGCTCGCGGTGAGCGCCGCACAGAACTCCGCGGTGCTCTGCTGCACCACCAGATTGCTGTAGGTCATCGCGATGAGCGGCACGTCGACGTCGAGCGTCGCGACCTCCTCGAGGATCTTCCTGACCGTGGTCCCGGCCGCGATCGCCCGGTCGGAGGCCTCCTGGATCGTGACGCCGTCCAGCATGGGATCGGAGAAGGGGAAGCCCAGCTCGACGGCGTCGGCTCCGGCGTCGGCGTAGGCGTGGACGACGTCCGTCCACCCGGGGGTGACACCGGCGGTGACATAGGGCACCAGCAGGGGACGCCCCGTGCCACGGCGTGCGATCAGGAATTCTTCCAGGGATTCGGTCACAGCAGCTCCTTGATGGAGGCGATGTCCTTGTCTCCCCTGCCGGAGAGAGTCAGCATCACGGTCGATCCCGGCGCGATCTCGCCGGACCTGGCGGCCCGGATCACCCAGGCCACGGCGTGCGAGGACTCCAGCGCGGCCAGGATCCCCTCGGTGCGGGCCAGGCACAGCAGCGCCTGGAGGACCTCTCCGTCGTTCACGGTCTCGTAGCGGGCGCGCCCCCCGTCGCGTAGATGGGCGTGCTCGGGGCCGATCCCCGGGTAGTCGAGGCCGGCCGCGACCGAATGGGCCTCCGTCACCTGGCCGTCCTCGTCCTGGAGGACCAGCGAGCGGAAGCCGTGCAGCACCCCGGCCCTGCCGAAGGTCGCCGCCGCGCCGCCCTCGGCCTCGACCCCGATGAGCCGGGCAGTGGTGTCGACGAAGCCGGCGAAAGTGCCCGCGGCGTTGGAGCCGCCGCCGACGCAGGCGACCACGTAGTCGGGCACACCGACGGGGAGTTCGGCGGCGCACTGGGCGCGGGCCTCCTCACCGATCACCCGCTGGAACTCGCGCACCATCCACGGATAGGGATGCGGGCCCATCACCGACCCGATGCAGTAGTAGGAGTCGTCCACCGACGACACCCAGTGCCGCATCGCCTCGTTGCAGGCGTCCTTGAGGGTGCGGCTCCCGGTCGTGACCGGCACGACCTCCGCGCCCAGCACGTTCATCCGAAGAACGTTGAGCTCCTGCCGTTCGATGTCGCGCTCGCCCATGAACACGGTCGCCTTGAGGCCCAGGAGCGCCGCGGCGGTGGCCGTGGCGACGCCGTGCTGGCCCGCGCCGGTCTCGGCCAGCAGCCGTTCCTTGCCCATCCGGTGAGCGAGCAGTGCCTGGCCGATCACATTGTTGATCTTGTGTGAGCCGGTGTGCGCGAGATCCTCGCGTTTGAGGAACAGGGTGATGCCGAGCTCATGGGAGAGCCGCCAGGCGGGGGTCAACGGGGTGGGGCGGCCGGCGTAGACCGTGAGCAGGGTGTCGAGCCTGCTGCGGAACTCGGGGTCGCTCCAGGCCTCACGGAACGCCGCCTCGATCTCGTGGCAGGCAGGGATCAGCGACTCCGGCACGTACCGCCCGCCGTAGGTTCCGAACCGGCCGGTGGCGCCGGGGTCGCGCATCGCGCGGGTGGCGGCGGGCACCGTGGCGTACTGCCGACCGGACCAGGACATCTCGCCCATGATCGTCTTCTCTCTCTCGACTGTTCTAGAACAGTAGCCCAGGGCCGCCGGTCGGCAAACCCCGAATTCCGGGGATCTCAGCAGCGATCGCGGAAAATCCAACGAATCCGCCTCTGGCCTGTGGAAACTCTCGACGTGCGGGACGGCCTCCGGAGTGCTCGCAGGTCAGGGCGGGGGAGGACGGTCGTCCGGTCCCGATCTTGCGCAGGGTTTCCGGCGAGATGCCGATCGGGTGCGTGGCTTCGGGCGAGATGCCGACCGCGTGCGCGACTTCCGTGGGGTCGCGTCCCGCTCGCGCGTGGCGCGGCGGGGCGCCGAGACGCCCGCCGGCTCCGGTCCGCTCAGGTGCGAGCGGTCGGCGGACCATGCCCCAGGGCGGAATTGGTATTACTATACCGGTAAGTGTTAGGGTGCCGGTATAACTATACCGACCCCTGTGACGCGAGGTACTCGTGATTGAACTGAAGACGCCTGCGGAGATCCAACGCATGCACGTGGCCGGGCGTTTCGTCGCCGAGGTGCTCTCCGAGGTCGGCCGGCTCGCCGACGTGGGCGTCAACCTCCTGGACCTGGAGCACCACGTGCGCGGCATGATCAAACGGCGCGGGGCGGAGTCGTGCTACTGGGACTACGCGCCGTCCTTCGGACGCGGCCCGTTCCGCAACGTCATCTGCCTGTCGGTCAACGACGCCGTCCTCCACGGCCTCCCCCACGACTACACGCTGCGTGACGGCGATGTACTCAGCGCGGACCTCGCGGTCAGCGTCGACGGCTGGGTGGCCGACTCGGCGCGCACTGTTGTCGTCGGGACCGCCGCCGAGGAGGACCTGCGGATCATCCGCGCCACCGAGGAAGCGTTGGAGGCGGCGATCGAGGTGGCACGTCCGGGCAACCGCCTGGGTGACATCTCGGCGGCCATCTGGGCGGTAGCCCACGACTACGGTTATCCGGTCAACAACGAATTCGGTGGCCACGGCATCGGCCGCACCATGCACGAGGGACCCCACGTTCCGAACAGGGGCCGGGCAGGGCGCGGACTCACGCTCCGGCCGGGCCTGACCCTCGCGCTTGAACCCTGGTTCGCCCGCACGACCGACCGGATCGTCTACGACGCCGACGGCTGGACCATTCGGTCGGCGGACGGCTCGCGCACGGCCCACTCCGAGCACACGGTGGCCATCACCGAGGACGCCCCCTTGGTGCTCACCCGGCGTGAACCGGAGAACCCGGCAACGCGGGCTGATTCCGCCAGTCGGCTATCCACGAAGGACGCCTAAGAGGTCACGCGGATGGGGGGCGTCCGCCGGGCGGGGATGCGACACGGACACGGAGCCTCAAGATCACGTAGTTGTCCACGCTCCGTGATCGACAACGAGGATCATCCATGCCCGTCCTGCCATCATGGCTTGCCGAACCGCTGTCGATCCAGTTCGACGTGGCTGCTGCCCGAGCACCCGACTTACGACCCCGCCCATCCGCTGGGCTGTCACCGGCGCCGAGTCCCGGACCGGATCGTGTCCGACAAGCTCCTGCAGGTCCTGCGGTTCGGCTGCTCGTATGACGCGATCGCCGGCACGACCTGCTCGGTCGCCAGACTGCGCACCCGTCGATGAGTGGATCGAGCCGGGGATCTTCGCTCAGCTCAAGCGGATCGCCCTGGAAGCCTACGACCGGATCGTCGGCCTCCTGCCGGAGGACGTGGCCATCGACGGATGTGTCGGCAAGACGCCCGGCGGCGGGGCAGGAGGGCCGGGCTTTCCCATGTACGGCACCCAGAGGCAACGGACCTGGTGATTCCACACGTTGTCAGTGGTGATCGATCCTGTTGACCCCCAGGACTCCCCACCTCTTTGTGCCCTCGTCGTGCCGGAACACGTTCACCCCGTAGTACGAGAAGTCGATCCACCCGTCGCGGTCGCCTTTGCCTTGCACCCACTTGGTACTCACGCCGTTGAGATCGGCCTTCTCCGCCGCCACATTTCCCCAGCTCCTGGTTCCGTCCCGGTACACATTCAGTCCGTCCTTGGGGAAGCTGATCCACCCGTCGTCGGCGCTTCTTCCCTGCACCCATCCGGTGTTCACACCGGTGAGGTCGGCCTTGTCGGCCGTCACGGTGCTTTGCCCACCGGAGTTGTTGGAGATCTCCACCCCCGTGCCGGTGAAGATGACGCGCCCCTTGGTCGCGTCCGTCGCTCCCTGGACCCAGGGGGTGTCGATGCCGGTGGTGGCGGTGAGGGCCTCCAGGACGGGATTGCGCACCTGAACGGTCGTGGTGAGGTAGTGCTTGCGCTGGGGTGTGCTGCGGGAGGTGGCGACAAGGATGTAGGTGGTGGCCCGCTTCGGGGCGTCGGCGGCGGCCGGTGACCAGGAGCGCGCGTTCGAAGTGATGGACCTCTGCCCGCCCGGGAACAGGATCTCGTAGCTGAAGTCGTCGGAGCCCTCCCAGCTCAGCGTGAGGGTGTCTGTGCCGTCCAGCATGACCTTGTCCGGGCGGAAATCGCACGGCGGCGGAATCTCCTTGGCGGCGGTCTTCACCAGCGGCACCGCCGCGACGCTGCTGCTCAGGCGTCCGGTCCTGGTTCTGCCGGTGTTCTCGGTCACCTTCAGCACGGCCAGCCCGGCGGCGGGGGCGACGGTGACCTCCTCCAGCGTCAGCACCATGTGGTCACCGGGGGCGAAAGAGGCCCTGCCGCCGGGGGCGGTGACCTGGAAGGCGTTGGAGCCCTGCGGCCCCGGCTGGACGCTCACCGACGACAGGGCGCCCGACCAGGTGCCGTACTCGCCCTTGGGCTTGATCTTGCCGAAGTCCGAGGTGAGGTCGCCGGCGCCGTTGCCGACGGGCACCCGCACCGTGATCGTGGACCAGAACGCCGCCTGCTGCCCGGTGTTGGTGACGACCAGGTACACCGTCCCGGTGGACGGGGGCCGCCCGGCCGCCGACGCCTCCAGGGGCGCCGGGTCGGTGAGGAGGGTGTAGGTCAGCATGGTCATGGTTACGACTCCTTCTCCTGGAGGGCGGCGCGGGCCGATGACCTGCGTCCTACGAGGGGAGCGGGCCGGGCAGGACAGGCGGCGAGGTGGGTGAGGTGGGGTAGCTGTCCGGAACCCGCCGCTCGTGACGCGCCAAAGAAGATCACTCCTAGATCCAAGCGTCAGTATCGGAGCGCGACAAGATCACTACAGGAGGACATAAGAGGGCGGTTCGGCAACACTCTCAGCGTCTTGACGAGCATTCGGACCAGGCGCCACTGGCCGGGGTCCCGGTAGTAAGCGCGATCCGCCAGCTGGAGCAGCGGCCCGGCGTCCAGCGTCGATGTGCCGGTCCTTGAGCGGGGAGAGGCGGGCGACGTCCTCGTCCTTGATGTCGTGGCCCTCGGCGCGGGGCCGACGGGGCAGATACGGCTCCTTCGGCGGGGAACGGCACAGCTCGTGTCCTTGCACGAGGGGACGTCCAGCACGGAGCGAACGGCCTGCAGCGCGGTCGCGGAGGGCCAGGGCGACGGCCGGCTGCTGCCTGGAGTGCAGCGATCCGATGCCATCTTCTTCGGATCAGGTGCAGAGGCGAGCCGCACCGATTGTCGGTGAGGATCAATAGGCTGCGGCCCATGATCGAGAACAGGTCAGATCCGGCCCGTATCGGGGCACCCGCATGAACCCCGTGCAGGATGTGCTCGACCGCATCGAGACCGGCTCCGTCGCGAGCCTCGTGGCGCTGCTGGACGGCCTCGGCGACGATGACAAGCGTGCGGTGGCTCGGCACTTGCCCGCTCATCTGAGCAAGCGCGGGCGCGCCGGGTTCGAGGCCGAGCAGCGGGTCAGGGAACTGGCGCCCCTCTACCGCCTGGCCGGGGCCGCCTGCCTGAGCGGGGCGGAACAGGTGGCGTCCTGGCTCAACCGGCGGGAACTGCGCTGGGTGGAGCCGGAGGCCGACGCCACACGCGTCATGTCCGTGCTCGGGAACCGGCCGGTGGAGTGGCGCCGCGACCTGGCCGTCCGCCTGGTGCGGCGGCTGCGGCCGACCACCGGTTCGACGTGGCGGCGCGTGCGGGCGCTGGGAAACTGGGACCTGGCCGCCGCGCTGGTGATCGAGACGGACGCCGAGCCGCCGGAGAACGACGCGTTCGTGTCCGGGTGGGTGCTGCGGACGGCCGAGCGGCAACGGATGAACGGAGGAGCCCCGGTGCTCGCCGACGATCGGCTGCTCGATCACATGCTGCCGCGCCTGTTCCAGGCACAGGGCGTGGCGGACGGGCTGGACTGGAACCGTTGGGCGGACGGCCACACCATCATCGGCGAGCTGGTCGCGCTGGCCGGGACGGGCCGCGTGCCGCGCCAGGCGCTGCTCGACGGCTGCGCAAGCCGGTTCCTGGCCGGAGGCGATGCGGCTGAGGCCGGTCCTTTCGTCGCGCTGTGGCGGGAGTTGAAGCCGGAGGCGGCCGAGATCCCGGTGGTCGACTTCGTACGGCTGCTGCCGTCAGCGTCCTCGCCCGTCGTGCAGCTCGCGCTGGAGGAACTGCATCGGGCGGAGTCCGCGGGAGCGCTCGACGATGAGCTGTTCGCCGAGGCGGTCCAGGCGCTGGCGTACCGGCCGGAGAAGAAGAACATGGCGGCCGCGGTCAAGTGGATCGCCGACGCGCCCCCGTCCAAGGGCGGCGTCGCGCTGGCCGCCCTTGCGGCCGTGTTCGACGTGGACACGCCCAGCCTGCGCGAACGTGCGGTACGGGTCGCGGTCAAGCTCGCCCCGCACACCGCCGAACCCGCCAGGGAGGCGATCCGCGAGGCGGCCACCCGGTTGCCCACCGGCCTGCGCGAGCGGTTGGCCGCCGCCTTCGGCCCGGTGGACGGAGTCCAGCCGGAGCCCGTGGCCGCTCCCACGCTGAGCGCGACGCCGCTGCCGGCCCTGGCCCTGCCCATCACCTCGGTGACGGAACTGGCCGCCGAGCTGGACATGCCGCTCTGGCCGACGGACCCCCCGCGGTTCGAGCGCATCCTCGCCGCCATGGTCGGGCTGGCCCACCAGGACCGCGACGCCGTCGCGGCGGGGTTGCAGTCCTGGTGGCGGACGAACTGGCGGCACCCGTTCGAGGCGAGCACCCTCGTGTACGGCGTCGCCGGCTTCGACGAGGACATCGCTTCCCTGCTGTCCCGTTGCGCGCTGGCCATCGTGTCGCCCGCGGACGGCCGCGAGCTGACCGCAATGCTGAACGACGACAGCAGCCGCTGGCCGAGCTCCGAGCCCGCCCCGCAGCAATTCGTCCAGCGGCGTTTCCGTGAGGTCATGTCCCTGTTTGAACGGGGTGAGACGATCCCCGTTCTGCTGGCCACACCGACCTCGCCCACCGGGCACGTCGACGCCGCCACCCTGGTCGCGCGCATGGAACGGCTGGACGGAGTCGAGCCGCTCGAGTCCGACTTCCTACAGGCGTTGCTGCGGTTGCCGCGCCAGATCGATCCGGAGCTGGTCGTGCGGGCGGAGAAACTGCCGTCGGAGGCGGGCCGGCGGCTGGCTGCCTGCCTGCGCGACGGCGGGCTGCCCGACCCCGTCGTGACCTGGGAGCTCGAGGTGTTCGACCGCCCGGCGACCTACCACGAGTCGCTGCAGGAGGCGCATGCCCGACTCGCACCGCCCGAGGGCGTTTCCGGGCGGCTCGCCGAGCTCTGGACGCTGGCCCCCAAGGCCGGCTATCCCGCCTTCTCCCGGAACATGGTGTGGTGGCCGTCCATGATGCCGTCCCATCGGGAGGCCGTGGCCGCGCACGTACTCGAGTGCCTGCCATGGTTCATGGACAGCACTGATGGCCAGGTGGAGGTCGTGGCCGCCCTGGCGCACAACGACGGCCCGGTGGGCATCGCGACCGTGAGCACGATCGTCGTCGGCATGGGGCATCAGCTCCCTGCCCAGCGGGCCTTGGCCGCCGATGCGATCATCACGCTGGCCGCGTACGGGGAACTGCCCGCGGCTGACCTCGGCCGGGCCGTGGGCCACATGGTCCGCGGCGAGCAGGTCAAGCTCAACCGGATCACCGGCATCCTCGACGAGGTTACGGAGGCCGGGGCGCACGCCGAGGTGTGGACGGCCCTGGCGCAGGCGGTGCCGCTGCTGCTGCCCGGGCCCGGCGAGAAGGCCAGGGCGGGGCTGGGTGAGCTCCTCAAGGTCGCCGTGCGGGCGGCGGTGCGCGCTGGGGCGCGGGGCGACATACCGGGGCTGGCGGAGCTGGCCGCACGCAAGGGCTCGAGCCTGCTGATCCACGAGGCGCGGCGTCTGCACGAGGTGATCTCTGCCTGAGACGCCGCTCCGCTCTGGCGAGTTCGCCGAGACGCTGCCGGGCGTGCTCGGACTGCACGGCGAGCCCGAGGTGTGGCAGTGGCCCGAGGACGCCGGGCCTCCGCACCGCCCACCGGACCACCTGGTGTTCGATCTGTCCGATCTCGGGGGTGAAGAACCTGCGGGCAGTCGTCAGCGCTGAGAATGATCATGATTATGATCCGGCGACGGGCCGGTGAATCCCGCAAAAGCCCTACGACAGCTGCGGCGGAGCGGTTCCGCCGGTCACGGCATCAGCGGCCGAGCACCCCAGTGATCCGCAAGCCGTTCCGCAGCGTGGGTCTCTACCCTTGCCATCGCCCCTCGCGCCTGAAACGGCGCGACAGGGCCGGAGCCGGACGCCCGACGACGAGGAGAAGGATCTCAATGGAGTCCGAGAACGGCCGCAGGACCGCCCACGCGCGCATCGACAGGTGCCTGCGGGACGGATCGACCACGCTCGACCTGTCCTCCCTCGGCCTGAGCGAGACCCCCGAATCACTTGGCAATCTCACCCACCTGGCCAGGCTCGATCTGAGCGAGAACAACCTGAGCGACATACCCGACTCGCTGCGGGATCTCCCTGCTCTCACCGAGCTCGACCTGCGTGCAAACTTTCTGGAGACCGTATCCGACACGCTGGGAGACCTCGTCACCCTCAAGGTGCTCGACCTGAGTGAAAACGGCCTGAGCCAGGTGCCCGACTCGTTGGGAGACCTCATCGCCCTCACCGAGCTCAACCTGAGTGAGAACTATCTGAGTGCCCTGCCCGACACGCTGAAAAACCTCACTGCCCTCACCAGACTCAACCTGTCCTCGCTCGGGATGCTGGCGCCGGAGTTCTTCCCCACGCTCGGATTGACGACGTTGCCCGAATGGCTGGGCGACCTCACCAACCTCACCGAACTCGACCTGGGCGGCAATCAGCTCACCGCCCTGCCCGAGGTAATGGGCAACCTCACCAACCTCACCCTGCTGAATCTGAGCGGTAACCGGCTCACCGCCCTGCCCGAGGCGCTGGGCGGCCTTGCCGGCCTCACGAAGCTCAGCCTGTATGGCAATCAGCTCACCGCCTTGCCCGAGACACTGGGCGATCTCACCAACCTCACCGAACTCGACCTGGGCGGCAATCAGCTCACCGCCTTGCCCGAGACACTGGGCAACCTCACCAACCTCACCGGACTCCACCTGTGGAAGAACCAACTGACCGCCCTGCCCGAGACACTGGGCAACCTCACCAACCTCACCGAACTCGACCTGAGCAGCAACCGGCTCACCGCCCTGCCCGAGACACTGAAGGACCTCACCGACCTCACCGCGTTCACCGCACACGACAACCTGCTCACCACGGTGCCGGAGTGGTTGGGGGGCCTCACCGATCTCACCCTGCTGGGTCTGAGCGGTAACCGGCTCACCACCCTGCCCGAGACGCTGGGGAATCTCACCGACCTCACGATGCTCAGCCTGTACGGCAACCAGCTCACCGCCTTGCCCGAGACACTGGGCAACCTCACCAACCTCACCGATCTCGAACTGTGGAACAACCGGCTCACCGCCCTGCCCGAGTCGCTCGGCGACCTCCCCGACCTCACCTGGATCAACCTGTCGGGTAACCCGATCGACGTCGACGACCGCTCTTCAGATGGGTTGCAGGCTCCGGATCCACAAGATGGCTCCGCGTAGGTGAAGGTCGGCGAGGTAGCTCACACGCATGACCTACTGCTCCGCGATCACCTTGCCCGAGGACCACGTCGGCCGACTGCGGGAGCATCGTCTTCGAGATCTTCGAGGCACACCGAGATCGCCCTGCCGGTCCGCACACTCCGTCACCACCGCGTTTGCGCCAGAGCCGGTGACGTACAGTTCCGGGTGGCCTTTCTCAGGAGAGGGCCGCGATGGCCTGGACCTCGACTGCGGCGCCGTAGTGGAGCCGGCTGGCGCCGGCGACCGCGCGAGCGGGGCGGTGCCGGCCGATCCAGTCGGCGTAGATGGCGTCGAACGCCGGCCATTGATCGATGTCGGTGACGTAGACGGTGACCATGACGAGGCGGGACCGGTCAGTGCCTGCCGTGATCAGGCACTGGTCGAGGTTGTGGAGGACCTGGCGCGCCTGAACGTCGAACGCCTGGTCGCTCAGGGCAGTGCCGTGCTGGTCCACCGGAAGCTGGCCGGACACGTAGACGAGACCTCCGTGGATGGCGACATGGGAGTAGTGGCCCAGCGGCTGGACCAGGTCCGGGCTGTCGCGCAGGTGCATGATGTCGCTGCGCTCGGTGTTCGGGGTTGCGGGGTTGGGCATCGTGTTCCTTCGTCGTGATGGCCGGCGCCAGGAGTCGGTGGTCAGGACTGCTTGGCGTAGTTGTAGACGGTGCTCCGGGAGATCCCGAGCAGGTCTGCGATGGTCTCGGTGGAACTCCTGGAGGCGAAGTAGCCGTCATGGTGCAGCTGCCTGACAAGGTCTTTCTTGGCGGCACGGCTGAGTGCTCGTGGGGTGGCGGCCCGTTCGGCGGCGAACGTCTCGATGACGTCACGCAACTCCCGCGCTGTGCGGTCTCGCAGGGTCTCCAATGCCTCGCCTCGGTGCTCGACCTCGGTCGCCACCAGATTGGCCAGGCTGAGCGTCATGGGGGAGAGGGTCGACACGTCGAGGTTCAGGCAGAGTGCAGCGACGTAGCGGCCATCAGCATTCTTGATCCCGATCGACGTGCTCTTGACCGGACGACCGTCCGGGAACTGGTTGGGGTAGTTCTGGATCACGCTGGGGTAGTTCGGGTCGGCGATCCGGCGGAGCCCCAGCTCGGTGGCGGAGTCACCCACTTTGCGGCCGGACAGGTTGTTCTCGATAACGCGGATCGCGTGCTCTGGCTGGCGCAGGTCATGGAGGACCACTTCACACAGGCCTGGGAACATGCGTCCGATCGCGATCGCGATCTTCTCGGCTTCGAGTAGAAGGTGCTCGTCGGGGTCGTCAGAGTTCACGCTCGGCTCTCCTCTTCTGGATTGCTGTCGGTGTCGAAGACAGTAGCCATCTTCTCTGCGGACTTGAGTCCGGCGCCGGTGAGGATAACGACGGTGGTCTCGTCAGGGCCGATGGTGCCGTCGGCCAGGAAATGATCGAGGGCCGCTGCGGCGACGCTGCTGGTCGGCTCGGCGTACAGACCACGCGAGGCCAGCTTGCGCACGGCCGTACGGATCTGGTCCTCGGTGACTGCCACTGCCGCACCACCTGAGCGACGGATCGCCTCGACGGTCTCCGGGAGCCGGACCGGGTTGGCGATGGAGGCTCCTTCCGCGATCGTCGGGACCCGCGGTCCTCGGCTCTGCGGATCGATCCCGTTCACCGCGTCCGCGATGGTGGCCCAGTGCTCCGGTTGGCCGACCAGGAGTTTGGGGCGTCTGCCGATCTGACGCGCCTCGAGCAGCTCGCTGAACGCGATGTCACAGCCGAGGATGTTGCTGCCCGCACCCGCTACGAGCACGATGTTGTCAGGCGCCCTGAACCCGAGCGACTCCCACATCTCGTAGGCGATCGTCTTGGTGCCCTGCAGAAAGAACGGGTGCCAATTGTGGCTGGCGTAGGGGATCCGCTCAGACTGACGGATCGCCTCGTCGGACACCTGCTCCCGAGTGCCTTCGACGAGTTCGATCTGGGCACCGTACGCGCGTGCCTGGAGGATCTTGGCGGCCGACGTCGCCGCGGGGACAATGATCTTGGCGTGAATCCCGGCGGCAGCCGCGTAGGCCGCGACCGAGGAGCCGCCGTTGCCGGAGCTGTCCTCAAGGACGTGCGTCTCTCCCTGTCCGCGCAGGTGGGAGATCATCACCGTGATGCCGCGGTCCTTGAAGCTGGAGGTGGGGTTGAACCACTCGAGCTTGAAGTGGACGCGCAGCCCGTCCCAGTCCAGCGGCAGCATGGGGGTGCAGCCTTCTCCGAGACTCACCCGGTGTCGAGGGGAGACCGGGATCGCGGCCTGGTAGCGCCAGAGGGAGCGTTCGCCGGTGTCGATCTGGTCGGGCGTGAGCCCTGGCACCGGGCTGAGGGCGAGAGGCGTCCCGTCCTCACCGCGCCAGCGCCGGTCGGTGACCGCGTAACGCCGGCCGGACCTGTCGTAGAGGAACGGGGTATCGGTCATGGTGCTGGTGGTGTCGTTCATGGAGCTGTTGAAACCCTTCGGCAGGTGGCTCCCCCGCGAGGGGAACGTCAGATGAGTGGTCGAGGCGCGTGGGATGGACGGCTGGGTCAGCGCACCAGTTCGGTGGCCGCCGCGGGAACATCGCCGGCTTGTGTTGTTTCGTGGGTCGCGCCGCGGCCGAGGACGGCGACGGCCACGGCATTGCCGAGGATGTTCGTCGCGGTCCGGCCCATGTCGAGCAGTTGGTCGATCACCAGCAGCAGCGCGACGCCGGCCGCTGGGACACCGAAGCCGGGAACGACCGCGGCGATGATCACGAGCGCGCCGCGCGGCACGCCGGCCATGCCCTTGCTGCTCACCAGCAGGACGAGGCACATCAGGATCTGCTGGGCGACGGGCATGTCGATGTTGTAGGCGTTGACCAGGAACACTGACGAGAACGTCATGTACATCATCGAGCCGTCGATGTTGAACGCGTAGCCCAGCGGAAGGATCAGACCGGTCGTCCGCCGGTCGATACCGTAGGAAGTCAGCGAGCTGATCATCTTGGGGAATGCGGCCTCCGTGCTCGACGTCGAGAACGCGATGAACATGGGCTCGCGCACCGCGGCGATCAGCCGGAGCACTCCGCGGCCGAGGAACAGGGCCCCCACGGCGATCAGGGCGGCCCACAGGCCTGCCAGTGCGGTGTAGAAACTGACGATCAGCGCCCCGAATGTGGCGAAGGCGCCGACACCCTCCGCGGTGAGTGCTGCGGCGACGGCGGTGAAGACGCCGATCGGTGCGAGCGTCATCACGTACCCGGTGACCTTGAGCATTACGGTAGTGAGCTCGTCGATCGCGTCGGCCAGCCGGGAGTCGCCGGTGGCGGACTTGAGGGCGAGCAACGCGAGCCCGAAGAACATCGAGAACACAAGGATCTGGATCGGCTTGTTGGAGGCCAACGCCTCGATGAAACTCTGCGGGACAAGTCCCTCGATGAACGTGGCCGGCGTGACCGGCTCGGTCTCGATGCCGGACCCGCCTGCCGCCGGGGTCAGGTCCAGCCCGTTCCCCACGCCCATGGCGTGCGCCGCGAGAAATCCGTAGGCGCCGACGAGGAGCGACGCAGAGACGAACCACACCATCGAGCGGGCGAACAGCGATCCGAGGCCCGTGGCCTTCGCCATGCCGCTGATGCCACTGACGATCGTCGCGAAGATGAGCGGGGCGATCACCATCTTGATCAGATTGAGGAAGAGGTGCGTCACAGTCTCCAGGACCGCGACGATCTCCTCGCGGCTCGAGGCGAACTGGTAGTGCAAGACCAGTCCTGCTCCCACCCCCAGGACAAGGGCGCCGACGATCAGTCGGCTCATCAGATTATTCATGCAGCAACTCCAGACGGACGGTGTGACGCACCAGCCGGTGCGAGCGGCGGGGACCGAACGACCGTCACGGAGCAGTGGGCTGCAGGCTTCGCTCCAGGAGACGCTCGGTGTGGCTGGCACACATGTGGTCCCGCTCACTCACAGTCTTAGACAAGAATTGCAGAAATGCAAGAAAATTCTAAAAACGTTCCGTGCAGGTCTGATGGTTCTCGTCGCCCGGCGGGAGGTCCCCCGCGCGAGCCGCGTTTCTTCGCGGCCTCGGCGATCATGGCCTGCGTCAGCTCCTCGAAGACGCCGGCCGTGGCCCATGACCGGAATCTGTCGTAGACGGTGGACCAGGGGCCGTACTCGGCGGGCGGATCCCGCCACGGACTGCCGATACGAACCGCCACATCACGGCGTTGAACTGCCGCCGCAGGTCCGGGATCGGGCCTCGCTCACCCAGCGGCAGGTGAGGCTCGATCAAGGATCGTTCCTCGTCGGCGAGGTCTCCACCCGCCCTGACGATGGCCTACCAGGATTGCGGGCCGATGTGCAGGCGAGTCCCTATGATCTCATCTCCGTACAGGCCGCTAGAAGCGGTAGTGCAGGACGGTGGTCCCCTTGCGGGACCAGGCTGCGCTGCGTGCCGACAGCCTGGTGAACAGGCGCAGGGCCGTCGGGAACCGGGCGACCTCGGGCTCTCGCGTGAGCAGGATCTCCCTGACCAGCTTCAGCCGGGGGTTCCAGCGTTCGGGTTCGCGGGGATCGTCGAAGCCGGGAGACTTGAGCAGGTCCGAGACGGACTGGGTGCCGCGGTATTTTTTCGCGGCCCAGATGGCGAACCTGGAGTAGCCGTTGAAGGCGATCTCCCCGCTGGGGAAGCGGTCGGTGAGACGCTTCAGCAGGGCGATCATGTCCTCCTGGGTGAGGAACGCCAGCAGTCCGTCGGCGATGATCACGGCTGGCCGGTCGGAGGGGACCGCCTCCAGCCAGTTCAGGTCGACCAGGTCGGCGCCTATGCCGTGGCCGTTCGCGCGCTCCGGCATCACTTTCCGCCGGGCGGTGATGACATCGGGGAAGTCGACGTCGTACCAGTCGACGGTGGACGGCGGGTTGAGGCGGAATAACCGGCTGTCAAGCCCGGCTCCCAGGTCGAGCCCGACCGCGTTCGGGTGGCGGGCGATGAAATCCGCCGCCACCTCGTCCATTTTCTTGCTCCGATGCGCGATGTTGATGACGGGACTCTCGCTGAGCTTGAACCTGCCGCAGTCGTAGCCGAGTCTCCGGACGATCTCGTCGGCCATCTGGTCGCCGAGGATGGGGTCCGGCCTGCGGTAGTCGAGTGCCTTGCCGCACAGCGTCAGCCACAGGCTGTCCTCCATCGGGGTGAACTCCGGGAGGGTGATCGTCATAGGTCCGATCCTTTCTGAGGTGGATGTGAGGTTTCCCGGTTACGCGTCCCGGGCGACGGGGAGCCGGTCCGCCCCGACGTCTCCTTGGCGGCGATGCCGGGGCGAACGGCGGGCGAGCGGCTGAACAGCGCGGTGGATCAGGTGTCGGCGGCAGGCGTGGCCAGGCGGGTCCGTACGGGTGAACCAGGCGGGTCCGTACGGGTGAAAACGCCCGGCGGCCGCCGGAGCTCGGTGTCGTTCGCGGTGGGCCGTACACCGGCAGGTCACGTCGGCTCTGACGTGCGCCGGTAGCCGTAGATCCGTTCGCGGTAGGGCGGGATCACCTCTTCGAAGACGCCGATGATTTCCGAGGCAGCCAGCGCCAGGACTTGCGGATCCGGCCGGCCGGCCGGTTCGAAGGCGGCCCGGACGACGTGGGCGAGAGAGTCGGCCCGCGCCCGCACGTCCGGCTCGGCGGTCGCCGGATCCAGGTTGCCGAGAAGGTGGAAGCCGCTGTGTACCGCGCTCCACGCGTACGCCTGGTTCGGTACGTCGTCGCGGACCAGCCCGTGGCGGGTCAGCAGGTCGAAGAACCTGGCCGTGGCGAACAGGTCGTGACCGCGTATGGCGCTGTCGGCCATGCCGGCCTGCAGTTGTTTCGCGTCACCGCTGAACATGCTCCGCAGCACAGGCCGGTCGTGAACGATCAGGAACGACGCGGCCATCAGGCGGTGCGGCAGCACCATGGACGGGTCCGCGCGCAGCCCGTCCATGAGTTCGCCGACGTAGGCGATGGCCTCACGCAGGATCAGGGCTTCGAAGAGCTGCTGCTTGGTGCGCCAGTGCAGGTAGACGGTGCCCTTGCCGATCCCGGCCTGCTGGGCGATGTCCTCGATCGTGATTTTGCGGTAGCCGAGGCGTATGAGCAGGTCGGCCGCCGCGTCGAGAATCCGGTCCGCGCGATTGAGGTCCTGCCGTGGTCGTCCGGGCACCGTACACTCCCACTGATTTATTGACTGGGTTTGAAATATGGTCAATTAGTCACACCGTACTCCGCGGCCGAGGCGCTGACAACCAGGGATCGCCCCTGGCCGGGTGCCGCTCGCGGGGCAGGAAATCGACCGTCCCGTGGCCCGGTGGCAACCGAGGAAAATCCAACAGATATCGCTGACCAGCGTCGATGTGGAGCAGCCGAACGAGGTCAGCGGAATCCTCGGCCCGGCCCGCCGTATCTACCGACCGGCGCACCAGTTCTGCGGCACCCTCGCATTCGTGCGGTGCGCTCGATGCCGCTGGCCTTCGCGGCCGGTGCGGTGGTAGGCGTGCTGGGCAGGATGATCGGCCTGGGCGGCGCGGAGTTCCGGTTGCCGCTGCTGATCGGGTTGTTCGGCTTCGCCGCGCTGTCGCCGGAAGGCACGTCAACGCCCTCGGATGACCCGTTCCGCCCCCCTCCTGACCTCCCCGAGCCGGCTTGACGCGCGATCCGGTTCCAGTGCAGGTCCCCCGGAGCGGCTGGAGGGCGTCGGGTACTGATCCGCCGATACCGGCCACACCCCGCTGCCGGTTGTCGCCGGCCCTCTGGGATGTAGCACTTTCGCAGCATTGTGTGGCACCCAGGCCCCGGCGAGCCTGCCGTCGCGCTGAGACCCATCCGGCGCGGGTGACTGCGGAGGAGACAATCCACGCGCCCGCGCGTCGGCGATGCGGCGGCAATGGCGCGAAGGAACCCGGGCTGCACATCAGCAGCCCGGGTTCCGTCGTTCACCACGGCGCTGCGGCCGCTGCGATGGGAGGTCGCCGGCAGGCCGCAAGCGTGGGAGCCTACGGTGCGGAGATCTCGCGCACCAGGCGTGAGGTCCAGGGGCACCAGACCAGGCCGGGCAGGAACGCGCCGCCCGCTTCGTCCAGGTGGTCTTCGACGTAGGGAATCGTGGCGTCGCACACCTCGATGGCCTGCTCGAAGAAGTCGATCGTGTCGGGGTTGTAGTGGTAGCTCCAGCGCGGGTTGTAGGGGGCGGCGCGCTTGACGATCCTGCCGATGACATGGGGCTTGTCGGTGCTGGCGCCGCTGATCAGATCTCTTGCGTGCTGGATCTTGGCGGGGTCGGTGAGCTTGAGGACGGCCCTCTCCTGGGTGATGTCGGTGAACTCGAAGTAGGCCGTCGTGTCGGCGGCGTGCTGGGCGGCGTCAGTCGGCTGAGCCTGGGCGGGTGTGGCCAGGGCGAGCATCGTGACCGCTGCGAGTGCGGCGATCTTGGGGGTGATACGTCGCATGGGCATCTCTCCGGTGCCTGGTGGGCCGTGTCCACGGCCGTTCGCTACCGACTGTAACTGTTCGAGCACACAAAGTGCTCTCTGTTGTCCCCATTCGGACCCGCTCTTCGGCCCTGCAGTTTGGGATCGGGTCCGGTTCCGGGATTCTGCAGGGCGGCACCGCGTAGGCCGCCGGGTCCACTTCCGAGATCGCGGTCATGATCGATTCATAGCCGCTTTCCTCCGTATCTCGGTTGGACCTGCGAACGGGGCAGTGGCCCGCTCGCGGGAAACGGGCCGGTGGCCGGCAGCGGGGTCAGGCTCCGTCCGGTTCGGGTACGGCCGCGCCGAGCAGCTCCGTTTGCTCGCCGGCGGGGTCGGTGCAGGTGAGTTTCAGGCGCCGCCGCCGAGGATGAAGGCCATCCGGTAGGCGGCGTGGGAGTCGAGTTTGCGGCGGCCTAATGGTGACGTCGGGCATCGGAACCCTCCGAATGCCTCTGTTGATCAAGACTTGTGATCTTGCCCTGGGAGGTAGGGGCTGAAATGGTCGGCGACGATCCCCGCGATCGCAGCGGCGTCGCGGGAACCGTCGACTTCGATCACGCGGATGCCGAGCCGGTGGGCGGTGCGGACGGCGTCCTCCGCGACGAGGCGATCCCGGGTGAGGCGGTTGGCCTGTGCGCGGGCCGGATCGCTGACGCGGTGCCCGAGCGAGGCGGCGCGCGGTAGTTCTTGGAGCTGGTGTCGGCGGAACTCTGGCGTGGGCACCATGACGACCATCCGGCGCGGTGAGTCGATGATGGGAGCGACGAGTTCGGGGCGGAGTCCCCAGCCTTCGGCGATGATCGGATGGCCTGAGACAAGCGCGCGCAGGTCGTCCAGGGCCCACTCGAACCGGTCCGGGAAACCGGCCAGGGTCGCGGTGGCCATCTCTTCTGGGGTGGTGTGTACCCACAGCTTGTCCGGGTCGGGTTCGGTGGCGGGCTCGCCGAGGTCGACGCGTCGGGCGATCCGGCGATCGTTGTGACCGCGGGCGTCGTGGTAGTCGTAGTGATAGACGGTGATGCGGTATTGGACGGCCAAGAGCCGGGCCACGGTCGACTTTCCGGCCCATTGGCCGCCGCCGATCCACAATGCGCGGTGCAACGTGCCGAAGGGATCCTGGACTCCGCTGTCCGCAAGGGAGTCATGGCTGGTCATCCGGTGTCCTCCTATGTTGAGGTGCGGCGGCTGGTTTCGGCGGCGTAGTTGGTCCAGTCGCCCGCCGGCAGGCGTTGCCGGGCGAGGGCGACGTCGGTGTGGATACCCGGGGTTCGGGCGAGGATCACGGCGGGGATCTCGGTGGCGAGTTGGAAGAGCGCGGTGCTGCGGGTCTGGCCGGTGTCGAATCCCGAGCTGGTCCAGCCGCCGCGTCAGCTGCGCGGTGCTGATCGGCCGTCCCGGCCGGACGCCGGGGCTGACACCGCTGTTCTGGCAGCACGTCCAGCCCTGTGGCGAGGTACGGCTGGATGTCGCCAAGCGCCTGCCACTCGGAGGCCGTACAGGGGTGCTGGGGGATTGAGGCAGCGTGTGCCGGCCGAGTGAAGGCCGTGATGAAGCCGTCCTGAGAAGCGGCCCAGATATTCTCTGGCGAAGTACGGGCGTCCCGGCTCCGCGGAGGGCGAGACCGACAGGCGGCGATCCGTTGTGCGTCTGAACTGCTGCCGGTCGGCGGACTCGTTACGCGGGAAGGAACCATGGGTTTTCTGACGGACCTTCTCCGCGCGTCCGCTACGGCATCAGTGGTGGGGCGCAATGGAACGAATGTATGGTGGCCGCCTGATCGATGTTGAGCATCCGCTTTCGGCGGGGAGTCATATCCCAACGTCGTGTCCTGGCTGGAGTTTGCTGGATGGCTCATCCGGTCACCGAGACGGTCCGGCCCCTGACGGGCGCTCCACCGCGAAGTACCCGACTGTGGTGTGAGTGAGGATTGATACCAGATGTCGACAAGTGCGGCTTCAGCCGCCCGAGCCGGAAAGGCCGTGTCAGTGAGTCTTGAGGCCAGGGTGTCCGGCTGGTGAGAAGATCGGGATGCTTCGACATAGCAAAAGCAGTACTCGCAAGATTGCCAGGACCGCTGCCCGCCCTTGCCCTGAAGCACCGTGAGCTGCTGAAGTTCGCGGTGGTGGGTGGAGCAGCGTTCCTGGTGGACAACACGGTGTTTTATGGGCTGAAGCTAACTGTTCTGGAACCGAAGCCAGTGACTGCGAAGGTCATCGCGGTGCTCGTGGCGACGATCGTGTCCTATGTGCTGAACCGTGAATGGTCGTTCCGGACCAGGGGCGGTCGCGAGCGCCATCACGAGGCGGCGCTGTTCTTCCTGGTAAGTGGCGTCGGTCTGGTGCTCAGCTCCGTGCCGCTATGGATCTCCCGGTACGTGTTCCTGCTGGAGACCCCGGACGTGAGCCTGGTCACCCAGGAGATCGCCGACTTCGTGAGCGCGCAGGTCATTGGCACACTGATCGCCATGGTCTTCCGTTTCTGGGCGTTCCGGAAGTGGGTCTTCCCCGACGAGGAGGCCCACCCCGGCCGCGTGCGGCTGGCTCCAGCTCCCAAGCCCAAGGACGAGGCGGCCTGATCCACCCCTCCACTCGCCGGGCAGCCGCGGTGCATTGCCGCATCGAGGCTCCCTCAGCTTGTCGTTCAACCAAAGAACAACTCGGTCACGACCCTGCCGGAGATTGAAGCGCTCCCCACGGATGAATCCGGGGGATTCCCGTGACCGCCACTCGCCGGAAGGCTTTGCCGAGGATGACCGGGTGCCGGTGCACGCCGTAGGTGCGCGCCCTGGTCTCCGTGATCACGGGTGAGGATGGGGTTTCATGGCTCCTTCGTCTCTGGTGTCGCGCTCAGGCGAACAGCTCGCCGAGCGATTCGGGGTTGACAGGGGACGGGGCTTCCCGGTGCGCGTGCCCATCAGCTCGCGCACCGGGAAGTCCCAGGCGCGCTCGCGGACGTCAGACAGTCGATGAATCGGTGCTCGGCCCCGGGCACGATGAGTAGCCCGACATCCTCATCGGCGGCGATGAGCCGGGTGACCAGCCGCAGTGTGTGGCCCGGGTGGACCTGGGCGTCCATGCCGGCGGGTGTGGGCCAGGTGAGCGAGCCGGCTTGGCCGCCATGGCCGGGCTCGGCCCCTTCCCCGACCCGGCACACCGCCGTGCCACGGGGTCCGGACAGGACCCCGGTGACCAGCTGCCGCCGCGCGGGTCGGCATGCCCTCAAGCGGCGTCGAGGGCTTCGGTGATCTTGCGGATCATCGCAGCCAGGGTCGGGCTGGGCTCGCCCTGGTGGGTCCGGGCGGCTGCTTCGATGGCGACGACGACGGTGCCGCGGAAGTTGTCGGCCTCGGCCGGAGCCTGCTCCTTGAGCAGGATCATGGCCGCCGTCAGGGCCGGCAGCACCTGGTCGGCCAGGTCGGCTGTGGACCTGCCCCATTTCACGCCCTTGGGCGCCTTGGTGAGCACGTGCCCGACCAGACCGGTCGCGGAGGTCAGGGCGATGGAGCCGTGGGTGGCGACCTTGTGGGCCGAGTCGGCGACGCCGGCGGCGGACATCAGCGAGACGGCGCCCCACGCGGCGGTCCGTAGGGTGAGCTTGTCCTGGTCGGTAAGGGTGACGGACATGATGGTGTGCTCCTTTGAATCTGTTCCGAAGTCCGATTGAACGGACGGATGGTGAAATGCGGTCCTGGTGGTGTCCGGTATCTCGATTGCGCAGGTCGGGTCGTCCGAGGGGATCTCACCCAGCCTTGAGGTCGCAATCGCTGAACCGTTCATGGCATCCACGATCGCCGACCGCTCTGATACCGGGCTGTTGCCGTCCTGACGCGGCCGCTGACACGACACCGCATGGTCGGCGGCGAGCGCGCGGGCCGGTCAGCTGGGTCGAGGGCTCCGGTGATCTTGCGGGCCATCTCAGAGGGGCGGGATCGCCGCCGTCAGCACCCCGGTGTCGATCGCCAGGGCCCATCGTCGTGCCTGGGTCGGCGCCATCAAGGCGGTTCGTCGTGCGGGCCTTCGTCGTCGCGGAAGTGGCCGCCGCCGGCGAGGTAGAGGCCGTATGGCGGAGATCGGCACGATCCCCGACCTGCCCAGCCGGGGTGTCGGGACGCTCAGGGGCTGAGCGTGTACGCCATGCGGACGTACACGGCATGTGAGGAGGAGCACGCCTACACCCGCCGCGTCCACGGTCCCGGGAACGAGTCCTTGAGCGTACGGGCGATCGAGACCGAGCTGATCTCATCGTCCACGGATGGTCCGCTGCGCCCGTCTCGGACGCGGCATGCGACGACATCGACTCGTGCCGGTGATCGACGTCACTCAGGTCTGTTCGGCTTTCTCGCCGGTGAGGCGAATCCTTTGACGATGTCAGTGCCTCATATACGTGTCCCGGCAATCCCGCCGGCGACACGGACATGGAGGTTGTCGTGGTCGTAGGTATCGCCGTCGCCGTCGGTGCCGTGCTCATCTGCACGTGTAGTGTCGTCGTGCTCCGCCGAAGGAGGCGTGGACGTGGCTGAGACGACATGGTCGGACGAGCGACTGGTCGCCGCCGCACGCGGCGGCGACGTCCAATCGATCGCAGCGCTGGTGTCGGATGCTCACCCGCACGTGCAGCGGTTCGCGCGGTCGTTGTGCGCCACGCCTGAGGACGCTGAGGACGCTGCGCAGGAAGCGCTCATCGTCCTCTATCGCAAGATCGGAACCTTGCGTGCCACGGGTGCGCTCGTTTCGTGGATGTTCCGGATCATTCGCAATGAGTGCATCCGGCGGGCGCATTTCATGAAGCGGCCTCTGCCGCCGTTCACCGAGGCCACCGTGGTGCCGTCGGCCGAGGACGAGGTGTTCGAGCGTCTGGAGGCCGCGCGCGTGGCGGATGCGATCGCCGCGTTGCCCGCCGATCAGCGGCAGGTGCTGATCATGCGGGACGTACAAGGACTCAGCGGGCGGATGGTCGCCGACCGGCTGGGGCTCAGTACCGCGGCGATGAAGTCGCGGTTGCATCGCGCCCGTACGGCGGTACAGCGCACGTTGTCCGATCCAGCTCCGGGGGATCTCGATGCCGCTGTTTGACCGCTCACGTGAGATCTCGTTGTTGTCGGATCCGGGTTCCTGGAGATGCCGATGACTGATGAACAGAGCTTCGCGAGTTCGTCGCTGTCCCGGCACCTGGTGCGCGGTGCGGTCGGTTTCGGGGCGCTGATCTGCTCGGTCGCGCTCATCCCGGTGGTCGGGCCGGTCAGCTTGCTGCTCGCCGCCGTCGGGGTGTTCGCTTTCCGTGGATGTCCGACCTGCTGGGCGATCGGGCTGGTGCAGACGATCTCGAGGGGGCGGCTACAACGTTCGTGCTCGGACGGCGTTTGCGAGCTGAAGGTCGCCGACCGTCCCCGAAGCAGCGTCTGAAGGCCGGCGCGGCCCGGCGGGTTATGGGTTGCCGCAAGGCGTGTACCGGCGAGCCATCGGCACGGGCCAAGGATTTGCAGCAGGGAGCGGGCCATGCCCGCTCAGCATCGCTTACACAGGCTCACAGCAAGATCAACCTCGTTTGGGGCTCCTGACGGGCTTCTTACCGGCGCCTTGTGATCGCGACCCGCAGCACGAGACCGAGTCCGGGCTGGACGTGGTCGAGGACTACAACGGCGTCAACGACTGAATCCGCTTCGGCGAACGCGGCGAGCCGGCCTCCAGCAAGCGCGAGGAGCAGGAGCTCGGGATGCCGTGCCTGCAGATTCCGCAGAACTGTCCCGGATCATCAACACGTTGACGGTCCGGGACATCCTCGCCGACGGACGCCTGAAGTCACGAACCCGGCGATTCCGAGGACTCCGCTGCCGAGATGCCGAGGGCGGACAGGAACGCCGCGGCGACGGGGGACGGGGGGAAGCGGCTCCAGATGAGGTACTCCATGCGCGCAGGAGCGTCGCGAAGCTGGAGAACGGCCAGATCGGGGAGTTCGGACACGAAGGCGGCGGGCATCATCCCGATGCCCAGGCCCTGCCGGATCAGGCGAGCTATGAAGTCCACGGTCGTCGCTTCGAAGGCGACCTCGCGCCGGACTCCGGCCGCTGCGAACGCCTCGTCCGACTGGGCCCGGGCGGCGGTGTCCGGGGGGAAGTCGACGAACGGTTCGTCCGACAGCTGGTGCAGATCCACGCGTTCCTGGTCCGCCAGCGGATGGTCGGGCGCCATCACGGCGACAAGGTCACCACGCGCCAGTTCGCGACCGCGGACGCCCTGAGGGTGCGCGTTCGGGGGAAGCCCCAGGAAGGCGGCGTCCAGGGTACCCTGCCGCACCCGTTCGATCAGCTCCTCGCTCGCGCCGGAGCGGAGACTGATCCGCACCTGCCGATGCCGCAGGTGGAACTGTTTCAGCGTGGCCGGCAGGTCGACCGCCGTGACGGTGGGGATGGCGCCGACGGCCAGCCGGCCACGGATCTCACCGGCGGCGGCCGCCACCTCGGCGCGGGCCCGTTCGGCGGCGTCGAGAGCCTGGCGGGCCGCGGGCAGGAACGCCTCACCGGCGGGGGTCAGACGGACGCGGCGGCTGGTGCGGTTGAACAACTTGGCGCCCAGCTCACGTTCCAGCTTGGCGATCTGGTGGCTCAGGGCGGACTGGACGACCAGGCACTGCTCGGCGGCCCGGGTGAAGTTGCTCGTCTCCGCGACGGCGACGACGTAGCGCATCTGCTGCAGTTCCATGGATTAATCGTGATGCACGATCGATCCGATGACAAACATGCGTTGGACTCATTGATCTCCTGTCGCCGAAGCTGGGCGCATGACGACGACGATTTCCCATTCGGACGGCGGCCTGTCGCGCGGGCTGCTTCTGCTCATGTCGGTGGCGACCGGGTTGGCGGTCGCGGGCAACTACTTCGCGCAGCCGTTGCTTGACCTGATCGGCCGGGAGATGGGGATCGGACCATCGTCGGCGGCGCTGTTGGTGACGGCCGCACAGGCCGGGTACGCATTGGGGCTGATCCTGCTGGTGCCGCTCGGCGACCTGCTGGAGCGGCGGCGGCTTGCCGTGTCGCTCTACGCGGTGTCCGCGGTGTTTCTGCTGGTGTCGGCGACCGCCCCCAACGGTACGGTGCTCTTGGTCAGCACGGCCCTGACCGCGCTGACCTCGGTGGGAGCCCAGGTCGTGGTGCCGTTCGCGGCGACGCTGGCGGCCCCGGCCGAGCGTGGCCGGGTGGTCGGCACGGTGATGACCGGGCTGATGCTCGGCCTGTTGCTGGCGCGCACCGCGTCCGGGGCGTTGTCGGAGCTGGGCGGGTGGCGGACGGTCTACTGGGCGGCCGCGATCTTGATGGCGCTGATGGCCGTGCTGCTGCGTACCTTCCTGCCCCGGCTCGGCGGGGACGGCGGAGGCCGGTCCTACCCGGGTCTGCTGCGTTCGACGGTGGCGATGTTCCGGTACGAGCCCTTGTTGCGGTGGCGGGCGGGCATCGCCGCGTTGAGCCTCGCCTCGTTCAGCGTGCTGTGGACGGCGCTGACCTTGCTGCTGGTGGGCTCGCCCTACAGCTGGTCGGAGTCGGCCATCGGACTCTTCGGGCTGGTCGGCGCCGTGGGTGCGCTGACCGCCACGGTAGCAGGGCGGCTGGCCGACCGTGGGTATGTGCAGGTCGTGACCGGCGCCGGGACGGTCCTGCTGGTGGTGTCCTGGGCGGCGATCGCGGCGGGGGCGAGCACGCTGGTCTGGCTGCTCGTCGGCGTGATCGTGCTGGACCTGGCGCATCAGGCGGTGCTCAACAGCAGCCAGAACGTCATCTACGCGCTGCGGCCCGAGGCCCGCAACCGGATCAACTCCGCCTTCATGACCTGCCTTTTCGTCGGCGGCGCGGTGGGGTCCGCGCTGGCTGCGGTGGTCTGGGCGCACGGCGGCTGGACCGGCGTGTGCGTCTTGGGCGCCACCTTCTCGGCCGGGACCGTCGTGCTCTGGGTCCTGGAGCGCATCACTGCCGGCCGGACGGCAGGAAAGCCTGCGAAGACCGCAGTTCATCAAGGCCATGACGCGACACCGGCCGCCTCGGCCAACTGATCCAAGGAGCTGAAACCATGCACGTCACCGTGTTCGGAGCGGCGGGAGACATGGGAGCCGCGTGGCACCCGAGGCACTCGCCCGTGCGCGGTTGACGGCCGGCGTCGTCCGCAACCAGATCCGTATCCCCGTCCCCACCAAAGGAGAATGAACGTGTCGCGTACCGTGCTGATCACCGGAGCCACCGGAACCGTGTCCACCGCGCTGATCAATGCGCTGGAAGGGGCCGATGTGGACCTTCGCGCTCTCGTCCGCGACGAGTCCAGAGCGGACGGCCCGCGCGGGCAGGGCGCCGAGGTCTTCGTCGGCGACCTCGATGACCCCCGGTCGCTGCCGCCCGCCTTCGAGGGTGTGCAGGACGTGTGGCTGCTCACCCCAMACGGCCCGCGTGCTCCGGAGCACAACATGAACGCCGTGTGGGCCGCACGCCAGGCCGGCGTGGAGCGCGTCGTGCGCCTGTCCGTCGTCGGTGCGGCACACGACGCGCCGAACCGCAGCGGCAGGCTGCACGCGCTGTCGGACCGGGAGACCGAACGGTGCGGCATGCGCTGGACGATCCTGCGTCCCCACTGGTTCATGCAGAACCTGCTGAACGAGGCGGGCGACATCGCCGCCACCGGCACGTTCTCGCTGAACATGGCCTCGGCGCGGATCGGCATGATCGACGTGCGCGACATCGCCGACTGCGCCGCCCGCGTGCTCCTCGACGGCCCGGATCGCCACCACGGCCAGACCTACACCCTCACCGGCCCGCGCTCGCTGACAGTTGACGAGGTCGCCGCCGAAATGGGGCTCACGCTCGGCAGGCCCATCACGTACCTGCCGGTCGGCGACGACGCCAAGCGCAAGACACTGCTCGGCTACGGCGTTCCGACATGGATCGTCGACATGCTCGAGGAGTACGCGCAGGCGTACGTCTCCGGCTGGGGAGATTTCACCACCGATACGGTCGCCGACCTTCTCGGCCGCCCCCCGCGCGACATCGCCGGCTTCGTCCGCGACCACGCCGCAGCGTTCACCCCGGCCGAGGACAGCTGAAGCGACCCGCTGGTCAGCCGCGGGGTTCTTGTGACGCCGCGGACCACTCCGCGATCTCCGTCGGGGAACTCGCGGCGGCCCTGCCGGATGAGGCGACCGGCCCCGACACCATCAGAGCGGATTCGCCGCCGCGTACTGACCTGCCCGTGCGGCGGTGGCCGACCAGGAGCCAGAGTCAACGAGCTTCCTCATGCCGCTGTCGGCCGCGACCCCACCAAGAAGCCATGGCACTCGATAGGGCCTGAACAAGCTAGGAGGGCATCAGATGATGCGATCAATCAGGGGCCTCGGGGCGCTTCTCGCCGCCCTCGCACTGGCCGTCACCATAGGCGGTTCCGCCGGAGCGACATCGGACCGACGGGCCGGGACATCTCCGACATCCATCTCATTGCCTGACGGCTTCCAGCCCGAGGGCATCGCCATCGGCTCCGGCCCGTTCGCCTTCATCGGCTCCATGGCCGACGGTTCCATCTACCGCGCCGACCTGCGTACCGGACGCGGCGCGATCATCAGTCGCGGCCCCGGCACACCATCCCTTGGAATGCAGATCGACGAGCGTGGACGGCTGTTCGTGGCGGGCGGCACGGGCGGCGACGCGCGCGTCGTCGACTCCCGCACCGGCCGGGTGCTGGCCACCTACCGGCTGGCCACCGGCCCGGCGTTCGTCAACGACGTCATCCTCACCAAGGGCGCCGCGTGGTTCACCGACTCCACCAACCCGGTGCTCTACAAGCTGCCGCTGCGCGACGGACGGCTGCCCACCGCCGCGCAGCGGATCCCTCTCACCGGGGACCTGGTGTACGGCGACGGCTTCAACGCCAACGGGATCACGCCGACTCCGGACGGCCGGGGCCTGATGGTCGTGCAGTCGAACACCGGTGGGCTGTTCCGCGTCGACTGGTCCGGTGCGACCCGCCGGGTGGACCTGCACGGTGAGTCGTTGCGGGAAGGCGACGGCCTGTTGCTGCGCGGCCGGACGTTGTACGCGGTGCAGAACCGGCTCAACGCCGTGGCCGTCCTGCGGCTGAACGCGGCGGGGACCGACGGCCACGTCGTGCGGCGGGTGAGTGATCGCCGGTTCGACGTACCGGCGACCGTGGCAGCCTTCGGGTCCCGGCTGTACCTCCCCAACGCCCGCTTCGACACCAGCCCGACCCCCACCACCCCGTACACCGC